>JBDRZP010000010.1 GCA_039804025.1 candidate division WOR-3 bacterium | reverse complement strand
GGGTAGAGTAAAGGTATATTTTCTGTGCAGTTCTTTTAAAGACGAAGTTTGTTTTTGCTTATGCTTACAAATCTTTATAAGGTGAAATGCAAAAGATTTTATGAGAAAATGCTTATGTTGAAAGATTTAAAGAGGACTATACAAAAAACATTTTGTAGGAAGCACTTCTTTTAATCTTATTGAGCCAGAAAAATTCAATATTGTTATGGTATTCTACAGAAATTTGACTTTTTATTTTTATTTTTTATATAATTGTATTGTTTTCAAAAACTTTAAAATAGGTTCAATTCCTATTATTAGAGAAAGGTATAAAAAGGAGGGGAGAGATGTTAAAAATAAAAAGAGTGTTATTTTTTCTATTCATTCTATCCATCCTGATTACAGGATGTAAAAAGAGAGAGGGAACTACTCAGCCTCCACCAGAACCCCGTCCTAATGTTCATTACGATTATCTTCTTTTGAGTTATGAAGACTTCATTATTCCACCTTCAGGAACTCCAGGAAATTGGATTTATATAATAGGTGGAAATATTAATGGAACCTATTATGTTTCCCCAAATGGTAATGATTCAAACCCTGGGACAAGAGAGAGACCCTTTAAAAGTATTGCCTATGGAGTTTCCCGACTTTCTCCAGGAGATACCCTAGTAATATTGCCTGGTGGAACTAATAGAAGACCTGTAATTGCAGGTGGAAATGCTTTAAATTGTGCTTTTGATCTTTCCGGGAAAAGTTATATATGGATTGAGAATATTGAAATTACCCATAATGATACAATGAGAGGTGAAGGTAAATTTTTCTGGGATGGAATATATATATGGGAACCTGCTAATAATATTGTTGTTAAAAATGTGTATATTCATCACATAGATGGAATGGGTATGAACATTAGAGATGTTAATTTTTTAGAAATTTCTGGATGCAGGATTGAATATTGTGGTTTTGGAGGGCTTGGTGGACCTGAACCAAGTCAAGGTGGTTGGCAAAATGTTACTATAAAGGGATGCACACTTTCCTATAGTGGGCACTATTATCAAGGTAAAGATAGTTGCGATGTGTATGATAGACCAGATGGATTTGGAATTGAAACTTCCTTGGGACCAATTTTGATTGAAAATACTGTTGCAATGCATAATTATGGAGATGGTCTTGATTCAAAGGCTTATAATACCACTGTAAAGGAGTGTATTGTTGCTAATAATTCGGGCGATGGAGTTAAATTATGGAAGGGAACTTCAAGAATAATAAACACACTGATTTATGGAAGAGGTGATAGAAATACTACTCCCACTCCATGGGCTGCAATTGTGATAGACCAGGGAGACGAGGGAGAACCAAATCAAAGATTTGAAATAATAAATTGCACAATTGATGATACTCTGGGGAATAATTATCTCATGTATGTGGAATATGGGCAAACCCGGCCGCAAACTATTGTTCTTATAAACAATATTTTTTGCGGAAGAGGACCAGAGTGTCCTATTTATATAAACGAAGCCTCAACCATTATAGCAGAAAATAACCTTTTCTATTTTCCAAGAAGTCCATTTGTTCTTGAACATGGGAACACTGTGTATGATTCAACAAATATTCATGATCTTGGACCAGGTAATATTTACGGTAACCCCTTGTTTGTAAGAACAGCATGGGGAATAGAAGGAGACTATCATTTAAGGAATGGAAGTCCGGCAATTGATGCTGGAACTTCAAATCTTGCTCCTTCTATTGATTTAGATGGAAGACCAAGACCACAGGGCAATAATTTTGATATAGGTTGCTACGAAAGATAAAATACTTAAAAATTATTTAATTTATAGGTTAAGAAAGAACATTATAAAGAGCACTATAAACTTTATTTAAATAAAAAATTACTTTCTGGATTTAAGTGTCTTAATCTTCATTTAAGAGAAATATTTTTCTTTTAAAAAATCTATCATCCATTCACCTATCCAAAAATTTTCCTGCACATCTTCAATTGGAATAAAATTTTCATGAAATCCCCAAATATGTAAATCAAAAGCTTTCCACCATACTTCTCTAATTTTCTTTTCATTTAATTTTTTGGCTAATTCTAATGCAGTATCTCTTAATAATTTACTTGACCATTTCTCTTTTTGTTTAACTTCTTCAGGAACTAAATTTTCTTTCTCGGCTAAAAATTTTATACTTTTTTCAACTATCCAATAAATTTTTTCTGAAGATTGAGGAACATCGCCTTTTTGTAAATATTCTTTTGCTTCTTCTAAATATTTTCTCAATAATTCAATAAAATTATCCTGCATAGATAAATTATAAACCCTTTCAACATTCTTTTGCAAATCCTCTTTAAATCCTATAAATGCTTTTATCCCTTTCCCAAAATCTTTTATTCTGAATATTTCAAAATTTTCTATTGGAACTATTAAAATCTATGATAATTTGAAAAAATTGAGATAAAATGGTGGTTAAATGGTAATCACATTTTTGAGTTTTTTTTATCTAATAATTATAAATAATAATTTATAGTTGATTTGAAGAAAAAGTTTAATTTTAATTACAATTTTTTAATATATAAGTGATAAAGGGAGCATGAAAAAGCTGAAATTGAAAAACTTTATGTTAAATAAATTTGAACCTTATATTTTGTAATGGGAAAAGATATAACTGTTAAATTCGTACAAGAAGGTGTTGAAGTGATGTTATTAAGGGATTGGTTATATAAGTATTTTAGGTTTAGGAGGTATCGTTATGTTTGGGCTTTTGGTAAGTGTGTATCTGGTTTATTTCCTCGTCAGTGTGATTTAGTTGTTATTAATAATGTTCCATTTAGGTTGGAATTATTATTCTGGTATGGTGGCCTATGGGTTATAAAAGATTATTATGAAGTTTTACAGATTCCTGTTGATAGGTTATATGAGTTATGGAATAATGGCAGTGAGTTAGTTTGGGAGAATGAAAGTAAGTTTTATTTATTCTGGCGTGATTTACTTTGTCTATCTGATTTATTTGTATTTAATGATGAATATCTTCCAGAAAAATGAAAATTTTTATATTTTGTTGAAAATTAAACTCATATGAAGTTATAATAAAAAATAAAGGCTGGGTGCCGGGAAGTGGGTGAGAATCCCACACTGCCCCCGCAACCGTGAGGGACCGGAAAAGAGGAGTTTTCGGGGCTTTTGCCCGCCACTGGGAAATTAGGGTCTTTGCCTATCTTTTAGGCAGAGGCTTTTTTCCTGGGAAGGTGGAAAGCTCCTCTATGAAGGTCCCAAGTCGGGAGACCGACCCAGCTTTCAATTGCCCCGGGGTGATGGGCTTTAAAGGGTAATATTCCCGACCGGGGAATATTTAAAAGGAGGCTTTTTGTGTTTAAAATTTTAATTCTTTTCTTTTTAAATCAATACCAAATATTTCCTTCTGAAGAAAAAACTTACACTGTCCCACCTATAGAAGTTTCTGCCAAATATCCTGAAAGTTTTCTAATAAGTAAAGGAACATCTTACCTTGTTGATTCCTCACTAATTGAAACTTTTAAATTTGATCCATCTTTCCTTAATCTTTCATTTTCTCCTTCTTTAATATTAAACAGTTACGGTTACCCCGGTTACCTTCAAACAGGTTTTATAAGAGGATTTTCCTCAACAAGAACAGGTGTCTATCTTGAAGGATTTAAATTAAATTCAAGAACCTCCGGGTCTTTTAACCTTTCTCTTTTATCAGGTTTACCCGTATCTGGTATTGAAGTTCTTTCTTCTTCAGGTTCTTCTATATACGGTGAAAATGCTTTAAGCGGTGCACTTAATTTTAAACTTTTAAGAAAATCCGGATTTAATTTTAAAGGAGGAGCAGGAAATTTAAATACAACTCTTTTTTCAGGCTCTGCTGGATTACCCTATACAAATTTTTACTTTGCTAACTATACCTCCATACCACCAGAGAAAAACAAGGATTCCCACTTTTCAAGATTCATAAATATTTTTGAGAATAAAAATGTAAAATCCCTCTTTTTATACTCAAGAAACAGTATTGGAAACTTTTTTTCTGAAACAGGAAGAGAAAAGGATGAATTTATCCTAACAGGTTTTAAATACCTATCAAGATATTTTGATTTTGGATATCAGTTTAAAAAGGATGGTGTTGAAATAAAGGATATATTATATAGTTCAAAGGATCACAGCATCTCTAATAGAATTTTTGGAGATTTATTTTTAAATACAGAATATATGAAATTTAGAACAGGCTTTGAGTATGAAAAAGAATATTTAAAGGGAACTACTTTTGAAAATACGAGTCCAAAAGATGAAAGACTCTATCCTTACCTTACCCTGGACCTTGTAATTCAGGGACTTATCCCTTATTTTGAATGTGGAAAAGAACTTAAAGGTTCCTTTAATACAGAAAGTCCCTTTGTTTATAGAGGGGGAATTATATTATTTAAAGAAGAAGGTTCAATTTACTTTAACTACTCAAAGGGTTTCAGGGCTCCTACTCTTTTAGATTTATATTGGCCCTTTGATGGATTTTCAAAAGGAAATCCTGATTTAAAACCTGAAACTTCAAAGGAAATTGAAGGTGGAATAAAGGTAATTGAAGATAAATCCCTTCTTTTAATTTCCTATTTCAAAAGAGAACTTGAAAATGGAATTACATGGGGTTTTGATGAGAATTTTGTTTATACTCCTCAAAACATTGAAAAAATAAAACTTCAGGGTTTTGAAGGTCTTCTTAAAATTGAAAAAGTTCCCTTTATCTTTAGCCTGAATTTTATATTTTATAAAGAAAGAAAAAGCATAGAAAATGACTCAGAAAAAACACTATTACTTATTCCCACTTACAATTCAGGTTTTCTTATTAGTTATAAAGAGAGGAATTTTTCCTTATCTTACAGGTTGAGATTAATAGGACCTCACTATTCTATAGATCCCTCTGATTACCTGGTTAAAAATGTGCAATACGCAATCTTTCAGGATTTATCCTTCACTTTAAAATTGAGTAAATTTATTAACATGTCTCTTTTATCAACAAATATAGATAATAAACCCTACGAATTTCAAATTGGTTTTCCTCTTGAAAGAAGGAGAATTTATGGTTTTGTTGAATCAAATTTTTAGTTTAATTTTATTTTTCGGGTTCAATTCCCGAATCATTTCCCTTGCTCCAAGTATTACTGATTTTCTTATTAAATTAAATCTTGAAAATTTTATTGTTGGAAAAACATATCTTGACCCTGATTTTATAAAGGCTGAAGTTGTTTTACCCTCTTCAATGAAAGTTTCAAAGGAAAAAATTTTAAACCTAAAACCAACTCATATTATCTCTGCAGGTTTAATTCCAGAAGAAGAGTTATATTACTTTAAAAAAAGCGGTATAAAAGTTTTAGATTTTAAATATGAAAATATTTTCAGTGTTATTGAAACCTATATAGTTCTTGGCAAAGAATTTGATATAGAGGAAAAAGCCTTAAAAGAATTAAAAAGTTTTCTTGATACCTTATTTTTATTTAAAAATATAAAGGATAATAAAAGGGTTTTATTCATTCTTGATTTAACAAACGGAGTATGGTGTCCTGGTGAAAAAACCTTTATAGATGATTTAATTGAATGGACTGGCTTTGATAACATATCCGATTTTTTTGAAGGTTATAAAATTGTATCAATTGAAAAAATTTTAAAAGAAGAACCTGATATTGTGATATTTAATTTTAAAAATGGGTTTGAGGCTATAAAAAATACGCCCTTTAGAAATTTAAAACCCATAAGAGAAAAAAAATTTTATGAAGTTCCTGATCCTGATTATTTTTCAAGACCTTCACCCTTTCTAATAAGAGCTCTAAAATTTCTTTCTAAAATTGAATAAAAAAAATTTAATTTTATTTTTTTTGTTAATTTTAGTTTTTATTCTCTCATTATTAATAGGTCCTGTATTTTCCTTTGAAAAAGAGATAATTTTTAACATAAGGTTTCCAAGAATTCTTTCAGTTATTCTTTCAGGTGCAATACTTTCAGTATCAGGTCTTTTGACACAAACACTCTTTAGAAATCCAATTGCAGAACCCTATTTGCTTGGAATTTCAGCAGGTGGAGCTCTTGGAAGTTTTATTGGTAAAAATTTTATTCCCTATTTTCCCTATAATCCTCAGATTTTTGCCTTTTTATTTTCCCAGATAATTGTTTTTTTGGTAATTTTAATATCTTTTAGAAACGGTTTTCTACCGAGGGAAACCCTTTTACTTTCAGGTATTGCACTTTCCTTGCTCTGTTCCAGTATCCTTTCCTTTTTAATATTTATTTCACCTTCAGAAAGGATAAAGATATTTTTTTGGCTTTTTGGTTCCTTTTCTCTTATTGAATGGAAAGAATTTTTTATAATTTTTATAGTTTTTTTGATTTCTATTTTTCCAATAATCTTAAATTTAAATAAATTTGACCTTTTTCTTTTATCAGATGAAGAAGTTTTATCCCTTGGTATAAATTTAAAAAGGGAAAGAGTTTTTTTATCTTTACTTATATCCTTTATGACTGGTGCTATAATATCGGTTTTGGGAATTATTGGTTTTATAGGATTGATTGTTCCTCATATTGGTAGAATGATATCAGGTTCAGGTAAGCATAAAAATGTTATTTTAAATGTTATTATAACAGGTTCAATTCTACTTTTAATATGTGATGATTTATCAAGGATTCTTTTTAAGGGAGCGGAAATTCCCGTAGGTGTATTTACATCCCTTTTAGGTGTTCCCTTTTTCCTTTATCTTCTGATTAAAAGGAGAAATTATTGAATTTTTTTAAAAAAGGATAAAAAGTAAAGTTTATCCAGGGTTATAAGACCTTTTGGTAAATTATCAATTTTACTTATCCAGTTTGTAACTATTGAGGAAGTTGCCTCGTCACCTGGAATTCCTCCTTTAATTTTCATTTCAAGGGTAGGTTTACCCTCTATAAATATTCTATCTCTCGGATTTTTTGCATCAAGACTCATTTCAAGTAAAAGTTCTATATTTATTTTTTCTTCTGTTTCTACTTTTACCTTGTGAATAATACCGCAAACTTTTCCCTTTTTGACTTCAAAATATTTAGTTTTTATCAATTTTTTTGCGATTTTGGGTTCACATGTTTCCTCTAAATTTTTAATCTTTAATCCCAGAATTTTTGAAAGTATTGAGCCTGATTCTAAAAGTCCAACATGTCCTATTTCCCTTTTTTCCCATTTTTCTTTGAATTCCTCTTTTGAAAGTGCAGAACCTATTTTTTTCTGGAGTGGATACCTTCTTTTACTTGCATTATTAATTCTTTCCACATATATTGAGTAAATTTCTTCAAAAATCCCTGAAAAAATTGCAGGGAGAAAATCCATAGCAAATCCTGGATTTACACCTGTAGGAAGAATAGTTACCCCTTTTTCCTTTGCTTTTTTGTCAATTTTTTCTGCAAGCTCCAAATTTTTAAGATAAGGATCTGTCATTTCCTCTGTTGTTGTAATAATGTTGTGTCCCTTATCAATAATTAACATGTACTGGTTAAAAACATCCTTAACAAAAGAGCCTGTTAAATGTAAAACTGTTCCCTTTCCCCTTTCAAGAACTTTTTCAGCATCTTTTTCCACATATATATTGGAAAATTTTTTTATTCCTGTAATTTCATATAGAGACTTACCTACTTTTTCAGGATCAATATCAATCACCCCTTTGATTTCAATCCCCTCCTTTAGGGAAAGGTTTTTAACGACACCTTTCCCAATTTCTCCTATTCCAAAAATGTATATCGGTTTCATAGGTTAAAGATTTTAAAAAAAATCTTTTTTAATTTTCAAAACTTCTTTCTTATAATAAAAGTTATGTCTGAGAAAATAACAAAAAAACTTAATCTGGGTTGTGGTAATTTCAAAAAAGAAGGGTATATAAACCTTGATTACAATAAAGATGTAGAACCTGATGTAATACACGATTTAAATGTTTTTCCTTATCCCTTTGAGGATAATGAATTTGATTTAATTGAAGCTTCCCATGTTCTTGAACATTTAGATGATCCCTTTAAAGTTATGAGAGAATTACACAGGATAACAAAAAATAATGGTCTTATTATAATAAGAGTTCCACATTTTTCAAGAGGATTTACCCATCCGGAACATAAAAGGGGTTTTGATGTTACCTTTCCCTTTTATTTTAATCCTTCCTTTTTAGGAGGGTATCAGGGAGTGGAACTAAAACTTGAAAAAATGAGACTTCACTGGTTTGGTCAGCCCTATCTTAAAAAAACTGTGCTCCCAAAGTCTTTATTTTTAATTGCAAAATTTATAGGGAAAATAATTGATTTTTTTGCCAATTTTTCTCCTTTTCTTTGTTCAAGATTCTGGTGTTTTTTAGTGGGTGGCTTTGATGAAATAGAATTTCATTTCAGAGTAATAAAATAGTTTTTCTTTGAATTTCATTTAATTTCTTTCTTATGGTATAAAATTAAAAATGGTGGAATTTTTACCTTGAAAATTCTAATAACTCCTCTTTTCGGTATAGGTGATACGCTTATGATGACCCCTGCTTTAAAAATTTTAAAAGAAAATTTAAAAAATTCTGAACTATTTGTTTTTACAATGTTTGAATCTACAAGGGATGTACTCCTCTATAATCCTTATATTGATCATCTTATTTACTATCCACTTTTAGAAAATAAAATTAAAAGTTTTTTTTATCTATTAAAAAATATCAGGGTGAAAAAATTTGATTATGTCATTAATTTTTATCCTACAAATAGAAAGGAATATAACATCTTTTCTTTTCTAACAGGTTCAAAAATAAGAATAGGACACTCTTACAGGGTTATGGATTTTATTGAACTTAATTTTTTAAAAAATAGAAGAATCAAAGAAGATGAAAAACTTCACAATGTTTTAGAAAATGTGAGACTATTGAAGGAATTTTTTAAAATTGATGTTAAAGATATTCCACCACTTCAAATTTATTTAAAGGAAGATGAAATAGAAAGGGAAAGGGAATTTTTAAAGGAAAAGGGGATAAAGGATAAATTTTTGATAGGAATTCATGCTGGTTCAAGCGTTTTTAAAGGTCACAGGGGAAAAAGATGGCCTTCTCAAAATTTTCTTGATTTGTTAAAGAGAATTAAAGAAAAAATTAAAGATAGTTATTTTTTATTTTTCGGTTCAAAAGATGATGAAGATGTAAATAAATTTCTTGAAAAAAATTTAAAGGATGGAATTATAATAAGAAACAAAAAAATAAGGGAAGTTGCTTCTTTAATTAAAAATTGCAAAATTTTTATATCAAATGATTCAGGACTTATGCATCTTGCAGCAGCTTGTCAGGTTCCTGTGCTTGCTCTTTTTGGACCCACTTCACCCTATAAACTTTATCCCTTTGGTGTAAAACACCGTGTTTGCTTTTTAAATCTTGACTGTTCACCTTGTTTTGTTTATTCACCAAAACCCTTAAAATGTGTTAAAAATATTGATTTTAAATGCATGAAAGATATGCAAGTGGATTATGTTTATGAAAAATTTAAAGAACTGCTTGAGGAAGTTTATTGATTTTAAAGTTTTTGAATTAAAAATTTTTCCTTAAAATTTTCTGTTTCAAGTATATTCTGGGAGGGTAATATCTTAAAAATTTCACTGATAAAATATATTAAAATTAAAGATTTTTCCTCTATAGTGTTTGCTTTAAAAAAATAAATTTCATTATTTTTTCCACTTTTTTTGTATTCCTCTTTGATTTTATCAAGAATATCCTTTTTTGTAGTATCTATTAAAATTAATCCTTCATTAATATCACTAAATAATATTCTAAAATCTTCCAGATTATCACACTCAAGGCATATTTTAACTTTTATATTTATAGGCTTTAATTTTATCCTTAATTTTTGATCCTGATAAAATATTCTTATAAAATGGGAAAATATTTTTGGATTAGAAAAATCAGGATATGTAAGGTTATTCACACAAAGGGTATTTAAAAATTCTTCTGTCTTTTTTAAAAATTCTTCTCCTTGTTTTCTATTTTGTGATATTATATGAATATCTAACATACTAAATTATATACTATAACTTTTAATTTTCAATGTGATATAAATCACTTTTTTATTGAAAATTTGAGATTTTTAATATATATTTAATAAAAAGGGGGTGAAAACTGGTTTTGACGGAAGGAATTGCGGGTAACCGGGGCATGCCAGGGTGCGGGAACCCTGTAAAAACCCGCAAGAAAAACTGCCAACGCATACGCACTTGCTGCCTAATTAAGGTAGCAGGGTTTACCCGGGTTGCTCCTTACCCGGGTAAAACCTTCAGAGATAAGGAGCTTGCCCGGTGAGGTTACCCTTTTTCCTTAACCGGGGACAATAAAAAAGGGATCCCCTTTTCTCCTGTGCCTGTCCGGGAGGAAGGGTAAATAAAAGACAGGCTAAGCATGTAGTCCCGGTATCCAAATCCTTCCGGACGGGGGTTCAACTCCCCCCACCTCCATTATTTGCCGGGGTGGCGGAATTGGCAGACGCGCCGTCTTCAGGAGGCGGTAGGCTAAAGCCTGTGCGGGTTCAAGTCCCGCCTCCGGCACAATTTTTTTGATTGATAAATTTTTTATTTTTTCTTTTAATAAAAAGAAAGATTATTTTTTTTCTTAATATTCAAAACCAGTTTCTAAAAGCAGAGGATATAAAAATCTATATAGCAATACCTGAAAATGTTTATTATCAAAAAATTCTTGATATAAAATTTAACCCTCAACCTGATTCAATTTTAAAAGAAGAGTGGGGTCAAAATCTTGCCCTTTTTAAAATTAAAAATATGGAACCCTATGAAGAAAAATCTTTTAAAATGGAAATTAATGCTATTTTTGATTTTAAAAATAAAATTAATTTTTATAACAAAAATATGGAAGATAATTTGGAAATATATCTCAGAGATGACCCCTATCTATGTATGAACTCTGATATTTTAAAAAAAGTAGCCCTTAATATAAAGAAAAAAACGAAGGATGATTTAGATTATATAAAAGATGTTCTTGACACAATTTCAAAATCCCTTTTTTATAGTGTTGATGGATCTTGGCAAAATGCTGAAAAAACTTTCCTTCAGGGACATGGTTCCTGTTCTGAGTACTCCTTTTTATTTTCTTCTTTAATGAGACTTGGTGGCCTTCCAACAAGATTTGTCGGTGGAACTATGGAAAGAAAAGGGGGAATAGATTTAACTTTTCACAGATGGGTTGAAGTTTTTTTAAAAGATAAAGGATGGATACCTGTTGATGCTCAATATTATGATTCTCCGGAAAGTAATGGTAAATTTTTCCCTGATGATGAGAGGTTATTTCTTGTAACAACAATAACTCCTTCTACAAGTTCTTTGCTTGATGAATGGTATAATTTTAATGTAAAAGTAAAAAAAGGTATAATAAGAGTTAATGCTTTTTTTAAATGGGAAAAATGAAGAAAATAAAAAGAATTTTTGTTTCTAAAAATGGAAATATAATAAGTGATTTTGATGAAGCTCAAGATATTTTGACTGAGATAAGAGAAGGTAAAAATTTTTTAGTTATAGATAATGTTAGATATTCTGTTAGAAAGTATGATATTAGAGAAACTCAAGGTCATTTATACCTTTTAAAGACTGATAATAAAAGTATTAAAGAGAAAGATATATACTATCATTTAACTAATCTTTTGATAAGTAAATATTTTGATGATATAGAGTTTTTAAAAGATAAAATAGAACTTTTAAGCAAAACCGGAGAATTCTTTGCAGAAGTTATTAATATAGAAGAAATAATAAAGAGGATCATAAGAGAAATAAAAAGGGTTTTAAAAGTTGAAATAGTTTCAATTTTTAAAGTAGACGAAAAAGATAAAAAAATTTCCTTTTATGAATTCACAAAGGGGAAAAAAGAGCTGAAATCAATAGAAATTGAATGGGGTAAAGGTATTGTGGGTTATGTAGCTATACATAAAACCCCTTTGATTGTAAATGATGTATCAAAAGATAAAAGATTTTATCCTGAAGTGGATAGGAAAACAGGTTTTAAGACAAAAAATTTAATTGCTTATCCTTTAATTGTTCAAAAGAAGATAATAGGTGTAATTGAAGTAATAAACAAAAGAAATGGATTATTTACAAATAGAGACCTTGAGATTATTTCCCTGATTTCTTCTTCAGCATCCGTTGCATTACAGAATGCTTTTTTATACAGGGAACTTGATGAATTATTTAAAGGAACAATAACATCACTTGCAAATTCTGTTGAAGCAAAGGATCCATATACCTCAGGTCATGTTAATAGAGTTACAGAACTTTCTGTTGAGATTGGTAAAAGGATAGGTTTAAAGGGAGAAGATTTGAGAACTTGTGAACTTGCAGCAATTTTACATGATATTGGTAAAATAGCTATCCCTGATAGTATATTAAAAAAACCTGATAAACTAACAGAAGAGGAATTTGAGATAATGAAAACTCATGTTTATCATGGTGCAAGGATTTTAAACCCCATTCCTGGTATGAAGAGTGTAATTCCTGCTGTTTTACATCATCATGAAAGATGGGATGGAAAGGGTTATCCTATGGGTTTAAAAGGAAAGGAAATTCCTTTAATAGCAAGAATAATAACAATTACTGATTCTTTTGATGCAATGAATTCTGATAGACCTTACAGAAAAAGGCTTGCCCCAGAGGTTATAGAGAAAGAGTTGAGAGAAAAATCCGGTTTTCAATTTGACCCTGAATTAGTTGATGTTTTTCTTGAAATTGAAGAGGTAAAAGAGTTATTAAATAAATGATGCGAGGGTGGCGGAACTGGCAGACGCGTCAGATTTAGGATCTGATGGGGAGACCCGTGCGGGTTCGAGTCCCGCCCCTCGCACTCTTTGATATAAAATAGTGAATCATAATAATAAAAAACTATTATTTTTAATATTTTTCTTTTATCTTTTAATTTTCCTTTTTACTGCTGAAGGACATGTTGAATCGATTGATGCACAACTAAGATTTGAAATGACTAAAAGTATGGTGGATAAAAGAAGTTTAGAAGTTGACTATTTTCTTGCGAGAAAAGGAAAAGACGGAAGGTATTATAATACTTATGGTCCAATTACTTCTTTACTTGCTGTACCCTTCTATCTAATTGCTAAAGCAGTTTACAATTTAACCAATTTAGAAAAAAGGGGAGTTGAAGAATTTATGTTTTCTATGATGACCCCAATTTTAGGAGCAATTACTGTTTTAATATTTTTCTTATTTTGTTTAAAAGTAATGAGGTTTAACTATAAAAAATCCTTTATGGCATCTATTTTATTTTCTTTTTTTACCCCCTTTTGGTTTTATACAAAGTATTCTGCCAATGAAGTTCTCTGTGCTCTTTTTTCACTTATTGGCTTTTATTTTTTACTAAAAAATGATAAAAAGCCAAAAGATTTATTTTTATCAGGTTTAGGATTTGGTCTTGCATACCTTACAAGATGGGAGTTTGCTATTCTTTTTTTACCAATATTTATATGGGTTATTTATAAATACTTTCCCCAAATTAAACCGATCCTTTTATTCTCCTCTGGAATTTTTCCACTTTTTTTATTAGGAATCTTTTATAGTTATATGATTTTTGGAAGTCCTTTTTTTCCTTATGGAGAACTTAAGGGTTTTGAGGAAGGTATACCACGTTCCTTAAATTTATCGTGGTTTTTTTCTTATTTTTTTTCTTTTCCACCTTGGAAAGGTTTTTACAGAAGATTATTTAGTTTTGAGCAGGGGATATTTACTTATTCTCCCTTTATAGTTTTTTTTATCAATGGATTTTATTATCTCTTAAAAAAAGAGCGCTCTATTTTCTTTTTATTTCTTTCTGTAATTTTTGTTTGGGTTATTTTTTATACTTTTATTGGTCCAAAAGGTGTAGAAATGGGACCACGATATCATATACCTATTCTTTTTATCTTTGTATCCTGTTCTCTTTATCCATTAAAGAATTACTTTTTAAAACTCCTCTTTTATTTTTTTGCTTTTATTTCATTTATTATAAATTTTTTAGGAATCAATGTTTCATCTCATCGCACTCATCTTAAACTGGAACTAATTTATAGAAAGAATCCTCCATCAGGTTGGGTTATTCAGGAAGAAAGACTTTTTAATATGATATCAGGATGCTTAGAGGTTTGGAGAAATTATATAAAAGAATCTTCAAAGGACTATTTTTTTAGCAGGGAAGATGCCAGTGTAGAAGAGAGACTTGAAAAGCAAGCAACGATTGCTCTTCCAAATTTCTGGTGGATTTTCCTTCCTTTTTTTGGTGTCCCCAAATTTATAATTTTCTTAATTATTTTAATTTTTTTAATTCTCATTTTTTACACAAGCTTAAAGATAAAAAGTATTTTATTTTATCTTGACAAATTTTATAGTATTGAAATATAATTTAAAGAGGAGGAAGTTATGATTGAATTAATAATTTTAACTCAAATATTAAGAAGCACATCAATTTTAGAATTACCTACTGCAAATCTTCCAAAAGATCCTATTTACTGGCAAATAGGTGCATCTACTTCTTTTTCTCTTGCCTCAAAATATGACCTCCATCCCTCTGATTTTGATTTAAATGGTTTTGCTTCCTTTAATGGGAAATGGTTTTTAGGACTGAATATATTTACCTTAAATGAAATTTCCTTTGACCTTGGTTCAATTTTAATTTCTGAGGGAGAAAAATCGCCTTTGGGTATTTCCTTTGGCTTAAGGAATATATCATGGAAAAAGTATATTTCTTCTGTTGGTGGAGAACCTGAAAGGGGAGGTGGATTTACTGACGATAATTCCTATATTTTGAGAAGTCCTGAATTATTATCCTTTTATGGAGTTTTGTCAAAACATATAAATCCCTCCCTTATTCTTCACCTTGGTTTCGGAAGGGGTGAATTTATAGGTTACGGTCCGAGAAGTAAATTTTTGAATACTGATTATTTTTTAAAAACTCCCCATGAATATTTTACCTTTGGTCTCTTTGGAACCCTTGAATTTTACCTTACCCCTTCTTTACATTTAGCCCTTGAAGCTGATGGAAGGGATATCAATCTTGGTTTTTTAATTGATGTTGAAAAATTTAAGTTTGTTATTGAAGGTCAAAAAATAGAACACTTTATGTTTAAAGGTTACCCAAAATTTCAACCAAGATTTAATGCAGGATTGGCTATTACAAGCAGAGTGGTTATTCCTGAAGTTCGTCCGGTCCTTGTAAAGTTTGAAATAGTAAATAAGGAAACAAAAAATCTTGTTAAAGGTGCTGTTATAAAATTTTTACAGACAGAAATCCCCAGTCTCATAACTGATGAGAAAGGATTTGCTTATTTAAATATTCTTCCTGGGACTTATATGGTATCTATAACTCATCCTGAATTTAAAGATCTGAAAGCTAAATTAAATATAAAGAAGGATAAGCCTATCTTTGCTAAAATTGCTCTTGAACCAAAAGTAAGTAAAAAAGACATAGCTGCTCAAAAGATTAAGGAAGGTGATGCTCTCTTAAAAGAAGAGAAATTACTTGAAGCAATGAATGCTTATAAAGAGGCACTTAATATCTATCCAGAAAGCAAAACAGCTCAGGAAAGACTTTTGAATGTTGAAAGAGCAATAAAGAATAAAATACTGGAACTTAAATCAAGGGCTAAATACTTTGAAGGAAAAGGAGACTATAAGAGTGCTTTAAGTTATTATAATGATGTTTTAAAAATTTCACCCGAAGATATAGAGACAAAAGATAAGATTCAGGAGTTGGAAAAGAAAATTAAAGAGACAGTAACACCGGTATCTGAAAAAAAAGTTGAAACTAAAAAAGAGGAACCCAAAAGACCCTCAAAAGAACAGATTGAAAACACATTAAATAAGGCCATCCAAGAATTTGGGAAAGGTAATTACAAAGAAGCAAAGAAATTATTACAGGAAGTTCTTAAATGGGATCCAGGTAATCAAAAAGCTCAGGAATATTTAAAGAAAACTGAAGCAAGACTTAAGGCTTTAGGAGAATAAAATTTAAATGCCTTTTGATTTTGAAGAACTTGAAATAGATGGTCTTGTCCTTATAAAAACAAAGAGTTTTCCTGATATAAGAGGATACTTTTTTGAAAGTTATAAAGAGTCAGAATTTAAAAATTGGGGTATAAAAGAAAAATTTAAACAGGATAATATTTCCTATTCAGTAAAAAACACTTTACGGGGACTTCATTTTCAAAGAAAACCCAAAGAACAAGCAAAACTTGTAAGATGTATAAAGGGAGAAATCTTTGATGTTGCCTGTGATTTAAGAAAAGATTCTAAAACCTTTGGCAAATGGGCATCTGTTATTCTTTCAGAAGAAAACAAAAATATGCTTTATATTCCTAAGGGATTTGCACATGGATTTTGTGTTTTAAGTGATTATGCTATTTTACTTTATAAAGTATCTGAAGAATATTATAAAGAACTGGATGCAGGGATTAGATGGGATGACCCTGATTTAAATATTGCTTGGCCTATAAAAAATCCCATTCTTTCAGAGAAGGACAAAAACCTTCCCTTTTTAAAAGATATAAAATCTATTCTATAAAGATCAGATTCTCAAAAACTTTAACCTTACTTTTGCCCTTAATTTTTGCTTCTAAAAATTTTTTAGCAAGTAAAAAGATTTTTTCCATATTTTTATCAGGTTTCCCGAATCTATCTTTATATTCTTCTATTATTAAATTTATCTCCTCTTCTGATTCAGCAGTAAATAGACTTCTTGAAATATGAAGTTTATCCTCATCTTCCATATTTGAAGGAAAAAACAAGGAAGTATAGGGAATTATTTTAGGAATTATTTTTATAACCTTCTCTCCCTTTAATTTCTTTATTTCTTCTTCAAGTAATTTTATATAAAAATTTATACCCAATTTTTTTATAAATCCTTTTTGCTTTTTTCCAAAAAATTCACCAGGTCCCCTCATTTCAAGATCTTTTAGAGCCACCTTTTCTCCAGAGCCAGGATAATTGTATCTCTTTAATATTTTTATCCTTTCTCTTGCTCTTTCGGTTAATTTATGTGGTAATAAAAGATAAACATAAGATTTTCTATCCCTTCTTCCAACTCTTCCCTTTAAAGCATAAAGTTCTGAGAGTCCGAATAAATCGGGTCTTTCAATTATTAATGTATTAACATTTTCAAAATCCATTCCTGTTTCAAGAATACTTGTTGTTATTAAAATTTTTATTTCTCCCAAGATAAAGGAAATTAAAATATCCTCTATTTCCTCTTTACTCATTTTACCGTGTAATATTTCACACCTTACATCAGGAAAAATTAAGTTAATTTTTGATTTTATTTCCTTTAAAGGTGAAATTCTATTTCTTACATAAATAACTTGTCCGTTCCTTTCAAGTTCCTTTTCAATAGCTTCTCTTACTTTATTAAGTGAATAATTTGTTATTATTATTTCTGTTTCCTTTCTTCCCTTTGGTGGTGTTCTTATTCTTGAGATGTCAAGAATGTTATAAATTGATAAAGCAAGGGTTCTCGGAATCGGAGTTGCAGAAATAATTAAAGTATCAAGTTCCTCTCTTAAAAGTCTTAATTTTTCCTTGTGTTCAACTCCAAATCTTTGTTCTTCATCTATGACAAGAAGACCGAGTTTTTTAAATTTTACATCCTCAGAAAGTGCCCTGTGGGTGCTTATTAAAATATCAATTTTACCTTCCCTTAAACCATCAATAATTTCTCTTTCTTCATTTTTTGTAATAAGTCTTGATAACATTCTAATATTTAATGGAAAATCTTTTAATCTTTCACAAAAATTCCTGTAATGCTGTAAAACAAGGGGCGTTGTTGGTGCTAATAAAAGACCCTGGTATCCCTTTAAAGCACACATTGCAAGAGCCCTTAAAGCAATTTCAGTTTTACCAAAACCTGAATCTCCTATTATTAATCTATCCATCCTTTTTTCAGATTCTAAATCTCTTTTCGTTTCTTCCCATGCCCTTTTCTGGTCTTCTGTTTCTATATAAGGAAAACTTAATATAATCTCATTTAAAATTTTTTCTTCCTCCTCATCCAGTTTAAATGAAATTCCCTTTAATACTTTTCTTCTTGCTGTTAGGGTTAAAATTTTTTTTGCAAATTCATGAATTTCAATTTTTGTTTTTAAAAAATTTTTTGCCCATAAATTTTTTGAATAATCTGTAAATTTACTTTTTCCAAAATACCTTTCTATTTTATAAATTTCCCAGAAAGGAACATAAAGTTTTTGATTATCCTGGAAAATAAGTTCTATATTTTCTATTTCCCTTTCCTCACTTTTAATCCTTTTAAATCCCTTGATTGAGCATATACCTTCTTCTTCATAAATAACAGTATCACCAGGATTTATTTCAAAAAATTCCTCTTCTCTGAATGGTAATGTAAATTTTTGAGAAGTTTTTATAGAAGGATAAAGTTCCCTTTCAGATATTATTATTTTTCCTTCATCAGGGATTTCAAAACTCTCTGAAATGTTCCCCTTTAAAAACTCAATATTATTTATTAATTTTTTTAAATAGGAGTATCTGAGTGTATTGTCTGCCACATATATTATTTTTTTGTTTTTATTTTTTAAAAACTCAATAAAATCAATAAATTTTTTAAATTTTGGCAATTGGTCTATTTTTTTATCTAAAAAATCCCTTTCATTGATATAATAAAAATCTAATGGTTTTAAAAGATTTGAAAAGAAATTTTTAAATTTTTCTGGAATATAAATATAAAGCACTTCCTTTTTTTCAACACTCTTCTGAGTTACCGGGTCAAAAAATCTTAAATCTTCGATAAAATCACCGAATAATTCTATTCTTAAAGGAAGTTCTGATTCTTCAAAAAAAACATCAATAATATAACCCCTTCTTGCAAATTCCCTTTCTGAATAAACTTTATCATATTCCTTATAACCTGCATTAATAAGCAAATTTATAAATTGGAAAATTTTTAACTCTTTTCCCCTTTTAATTTCAAGAATTAAATTTTTTTCTTTTTTTTCTTCGCTAATTACAATTGGTTCATTAAATAAGTTAAAGAGAAGAATCTTGTTTTTAAGTTTTTTAAAATATTTATATTCTTCTTCAAATTTTGATAAAATAACAGGGTATTTATTTTCCTTTAAATTAGTTAATGAAAAAAATTCCACATATAGAGATATCATTACTTTCCCAGAAGTAAATTTTTTGATTTAATAAAAGCATAAGTAAATATTAAAATTGAGAGTGTCCCCATAATTAAAAAGTTAATTTTTAATTCAAAAAAACCTGAACCCTTTAAAAATATACTTCTTAATATTATCAAAAAATGTGTCAAAGGATTTAAATAGGCAATAATTCTAAAAATTAAAGGCATTGATTCTATTGGATAAAAAAATCCTGAAAGAACAAGCATGGGTAAAACAAAAAAAACTGCTTGCATCATTGCCTGTGCCTGAGTTTCAGAAAGTATTGAAGATAAAAGTCCTATCCCCAGAATAAGTAATAGAAAAAGAAATGTTCCTGAATATAAAAGAATTAAATTTCCACGAAAAGGTAATTTGAAAATTATAAGAGAGAAAATAAAAACAATAGTTACATTAATTAAGCCTAAAAATGTATAAGGTAAAATTTTACCGAGGACAAATTCAATATGGGAAATAGGACTTATGGATAAAAGTTCAATTGTTTCCATTTCCTTTTCCCTTGCAACAGAAATACTAGTTAAAATCATTGAAGTTATAAGAAGCACCATTGCTATTACTGCCTCAACCATATAGTTACTTGACTTGCCTTCAGGATTATAAAGAATAATAATTTTGGGTTCCACTTCATTTTTCCTTAATTTTTGATAAAGAAAATTTGTAAAATAACCCAGAATAATCTGTGTACTCCATGCCCTTGAACCATCAAAAAGAGCAAAAACTTCAAAATTTTTCTCTTTTCTTATTTGTTTATTAAATTTCTCTTTTATTATTATACCAAAATCAATTCTACCATTTTTAAAGTCCTTTTCCATATCATTAGGATTGTTATAAATTTTCAATATTTTAAAAAATGAAGAAGATGTTAGGGAATATATGAAATCTCTTGATATACTTTTATTACAGTAATCCAGTATACCTGTTTTTACATTCCTTACATCAGTGGATATTACATAACCAAAAACTATAAGCTGTATTATAGGTGCTGCAAATACAATAAACCTTGTTCTTTTATCCCTCATAACCTGGATAAATTCCTTTTCAATAAAAAATAAAAGTCTTTTCATGTTAATATTTCTTTTTTTATAGATTTTAAAGCTATAAAAATTAAGATGAAGGACAAAAGAATAAGAAAGAAAAGCTCATCAAGCATATAAAAGATTTCACTATTTCTTAAAAGATTAGCTCTTAAAAGCTCAAGAAAATATCTTGCAGGAACAAAATATGTCAGAATTCTTAATAAAAACGGGATATTTTCAATTGGAAAAATAAATCCAGACAATAAAAAGGAAGGTAATATTGTTGTTAACCATGTTACTTGGAGCGCAGTCTGCGTTTTTTTAAATTTAGTTGAAACTATTATTCCTATACTAAGACCTGAAAGAATATAAATTATAGTGGATAAATAAAGAAATAAAAAATTACCTCTTAATGGGATGTTAAATAGTATTTTACCAAAAATAAGAACAAGGGTAAATTGAGTAAGACCGATTAAAATATAGGGAATAACTTTACCAATTATTATTTCATAGGGTTTTAACGGTAAGGTGAAAAGTGTATAAAAGCTACCGGTTTCGTATTCTTTACTTATACTTATTGCTACAAGAACAGCTGAGATAACAACAAGAATAATTGCTATAATTCCGGGAACAATAAAAATTTCACTTTTTAATTCAGGATTGAAGAGAATTTTATATCTCAAATCAAAAATATTTTCTTTTTCTCCAAGCATTCTTATCATATAACCTGAAAGGGTTGAAAATAATGTTGGGTCAGAACCATCTATAATGATGACAATTTCTTTTAAATTGCTGGGTATAAAAATTTTTCCTTTTATTTCATTTTTCAAAAATTTATCTTCTTTTAAATCATATTCATTAAAGATCTTTGAAAATACAGAAGAATTTTTTAAGGTTTCCTTTAACTCCCTTGTAAAATAATCGTTTTTAAAATCAAAAAAGCTTAAACTTACATTTTGGATATCAAGTCTGATTGCATAGCCAAAAATTATAAGTAAAAAAACTGGAATTATTAAAGAAAGAATTAAAGTTCTTATATCTCTTATAATGTGCAGAATTTCCTTATATGCAATTGATTTAATTTTTCTTAAAGAATTTTTTATATTTTTCATTTTTAACTTAACACTTTTGCATAGAAAACTTCTTCAAGATCAGGTTCACTTTTTTCAAAATTTATAATTTTTATTCCGCTTTCTTCTAATTTTTTTACTATTTCTAAAATTTTCTCTTCTTTTCTTGAAAAAATTTTAAATCCATTTTTTGTCCTTGTGAAGATAACTTCTTCCTCCTTTTCTATTAAATTTTCAAATTCCAAAACCTTTTCCACTTTTATCTCGTAGATTTTATATTCTTCAAGAAATTTTTTCTTTAAATTGAAAGGTGAATCAAGTGCTTTATTTTCTCCTTTATCAATAAGTAAAATTCTATCACAATATTCAGCCTCATCCATATAATGAGTAGTTAATATCATTGTAGTCTCTTTCTCCTTTAAATTACTTAAAATTTCCCAGAATTCTTTTCTTGTCTCAACACCCATTCCAGAAGTGGGCTCATCAAGAAAAAGTAAAGGCGGATTGTTTATTATAGCACAGGCAAGAGAGAGTCTCTGTTTTACTCCTAAAGGCAATTCACTTGCTAAATTATTCCTCCAATTACCCATATTAAGAAGTTCAATTAGTTCTTCTATCCTTTCTTTTTCTTTTTGAACTTCATATAACCCCGAATAAAATTTTAAATTCTGATAAAGGGTTAAATCAGGATAAAGAGAAAACTTCTGAGAAAGGTAACCTATATTTTTTCTTATTTTTCTTATATTTTCCTTACTTAATTTTTCTCCTAAAATTTCAATTTCCCCTTCCGTTGGACTAATAATCCCGAGGAGCATTTTTAGTGTGGTTGTTTTTCCAGCTCCATTTGGACCTAAAAGGGCAAAAATTTCCCCTCTTTCTATTTCAAAACTTAAATTTTTAACAGCAATAAAATTTCCAAATTTTTTTGTTAAGTTTTTTACCCTTATAATTTTTTCTTTTTTATTTAGAATATAAAAGTTTTTCTTTTCAAATTCTTCCTCTTCCAAACCTCCCTGCAGATAACCTTCTTTGAGTAAAAAAAATCTATCTGCTCTTTTTGTTTCAAGAATATATGGGGTTGTTATTATTATTGATATTCCATTTTCTTTCAATTTATGAAAAAGGTTCCATAATTTTGATCTTGAAACCGGATCAATTCCTCTTGTTGGTTCATCAAGTAATAAAAGCTTTGGTCTATATATGAGTAAAGTAGCAAGGGAAAGTTTTTTCTGCATGCCTCCTGAAAGTTCTCTTACTTTGTTTTTCCTTTTTTCCTTTAATTCAGTTAATTCAAGAATTTTTTGAATTCTTTCTTCTATTCTTTTTTTATCTTCGTATATTTCTCCAAAAAAATACATTGTTTCTTCTACAGTGAGGTCTGGATAAAGGGAAAAACTTTCTGAAGAGTAACATATTTTATCTTTGAATTTTTCTCTTTCTTTTAATAAATCACTTCCTAAAAAAATTATTTCTCCCTCATCAGGTTTTAAAAGTCCTGCAATAATTTTTAATAAAACACTTTTCCCAGATCCATCAGGTCCTGTAATTGCAAGAATTTCTTTTTCTTTTAATGTAAGATTTATTCCCTTTAAAATTTCCTTATCTTTAAATTTTTTCTTAATATTTTTTAATTGAAGAAGATAAAAATTTTCCATTTTATTTATAATAGACAGAAACAGTCATTCCTGGTTTTAGAAGGTTATCTCTATTAATAACTTTAATCTTAAACTTGAAAACAAGTAAAGCTTTTTCATCTGGTGTTATAACATTTTTAGGAGTAAATTCTGCTTCCTCCGAAATCCACACGACTTCACCAGTAAATTCTATTTTTTTATCTGTATGAGGTATAATCTTTACAGTTTTTGACAAGTTTAAATCGTATAATTCTTTCTGAGGTAAATAAGCATAAACAAAAAGAGTATCAAGATTTGCAATTCTGAAAAGGGGAAAGCCAGGTTTTGTTAATTCACCAACTTCAATATTTTTTTCTATTATTATTCCCTTAACAGGTGACTTTATTACATACTCTTCTTCTTGAATAGAAAGCCTTTCCAGGTTTTTTTTGATTGATTCAATATTCTCTTCTACTGATTTAATTTTATACAAAAGTGAGTTATACTTTGTTTTCATTTTTTCATATTCTCTTTCTGAAAGTGCCCCTATTTCCATAAGTTTTTTGGTTTTTTCTAAGTCTTCTTTTAAGTTTTCAATTTCAATTTCAAAAGATTTTTTTTCAAATTGTAAAGAATTCAGTTTATCTTCTATTTCTTCTTTTAAAACTTTTATTTCTCTTGCATCAATCTCAAGAAGAATTTCACCTTTTTCTACTTTTTCTCCTTCTTTTTTGTATATTTTTAAAACTTTTCCTGCATATTTTGTTGAAAGTTCAATTTCAGTTGCCTCTACTCTTCCTGATGAATAATTTATTTTACCTTTTGGAAATAAAATATATATTATTGCTATTGCTATTATTAAGAAAACTAAAATAAAAAATCTTTTTTTCATTTTATCCCTCCTTTTGATGTTATATTTTTTGTATTTATAGTTTTTCTTTATTTCAATTTTATAGTTTCATAATAAATATACTCATCTTTTAGTAAATAATTCAAAGGAGATTTAAAGGTTATTTCTGAGAGATAAAAACTTTTTAAGAATTTTTTTTCTGGATAAATCAAAATTTTGACATCACCTTTTATTTTTGCGAGTTCTTTAGCTTTTTCAATTGCCTCAAAAATTCCACCTATCTCATCAACAATTTTAACATTTTTTGCATCATAGCCTGACCATATCCTTCCTCTTCCAATGGAATCTACATAGGATTCACTCAAATTTCTTGAACTTGCAACCCTATTTAAAAAATTATTATATCCCCATTTAAGTTCCTTTCTTAATTTTTGAAGTTCTTCCTCATCCCAGGGTCTTAAAATGGAAAAAGCATCAGAATGTTTTAAGGTTTTTACCCTGCTACTTGTTATTCCAATTTTTTCAAACATATCACCAAAGACAAGTTTACCACCGAGGATTCCTATTGAACCTGTGAGTGTTGTATAGTTGGCAAAAATATAGTGAGCTGGACAGGAGATATAATATCCACCTGAAGCTGCGACCTCACCCATTGACACAACTACAGGTTTTTTACTTTTTACCCTTTTAATTGCATTCCATATTATTTCAGAAGCAAGAGCAGAACCACCAGGTGAATTTACTCTTATAACAAGTGCTTTAATACTTTTATCTTTTTCTATTTTTGAAAGGATATCCTGAACCGTTTTTGAGCCAAGCATTTTACCACCAATAAAAGGAAGAGGATTTTTTCCACTTTCACCCTCAATAATTGAACCTTCAAGAGTTAAAAGGGCTATTTTGGGTCTTGTATCAACAAATTCTCTCTTTAAATATTTTTCTTCACTTAAAGTTTTTTCAGAAATTTTTTTAATTTTCTTTTTATTGAACCATTTTTTTATAATATCTTCAAGTTCATTTTCAAAGGCAAATGTATCTATAAGAGAATACTTCAAGGCATCCTCTGAGTTAAAATAAGATTCATTTTCCATAAGTTTTAATAAAGTATCTTCTTTAATATTTCTTGATTCACTTATTTCCTTAATTTCTTTTTCAAGTATTCTCTTAATAAAAAGGTAACTCTGGGAACTATCTTCTTTACTCATGCCTTCTCTAATTAAAGGTTCTGCTGCTGATTTATACTCAGCTATTCTTTCAATTTGTGCTTTAATCCCTATTTTTTCAAAAAATTTTTTTAAGTAAATTTTTTCAACATATGGACCTGTAAGTATTATTGAACCTTCATTGGGGATAATAATCTTATCACAGGCACTTGCAATGTAATAATTCCTTTCATCAAGATTTTCTCCATAGGCAACTGTGTTTTTTTTCTGAAATTTTTTTAATCAATTTTCTTAATTCTTCAGCCTGAGCAGGTGAAAAGTAAGGATTTTCAAAATGTATAATAACTCCTTCAATTTCCTTATCTTGGTATACCCTTTCAAAAGTTTTTAAAAGATCATAAAATGAGGGTTTTAATTTTAATCTTAAAAATCCTATCTCTTCCCTTTCTTCTGAATATTCATCTTTTAATTTTATATTAAGCCATCTATTTTTATAAGAAAAGAATTTGGGATAAAATTCCTTTGAAGTTAAAAATGTATAATTCCTTATTTCGTCTTCTTTGTCCATTGAATAGGAGAGTAATCCCTGACCAAAGGATAGTTCTAAACCAAAAAAGTATCTTGTATCCTCTTTATAAAATTTAGATGATGTTTCTATCTTTGAGTTAAAAATTAAACCAGAAACAGGTTCGATTGAAAAGGAAAAAAAGTAAGAATCAATGCTATCACCTTTTATTTTCATATCAGCTGAAAAAGTTAATCTATCTGTTAAGGGTTTTAAAGCAAATCCCATTAAATATTCATTTTCACTTTTAAAGAAATCACCTTTTGCGCCGAGAGATAAAAAAGAAAATGGTCTTGCCATAAGTCCCAAAGTATAGTATTTTTCAATGTCTCCAAAGGTATAAGAGATTCCAAAGGATAATTTTTCACTGAGAGGTATTCCTGTCCCCATTTTATATATCTTATTTTTATCCAGAAGTGCAAAAGAAAAACCCAAATTCTCCATACTCATTCCAAACAAGTGGTAAAATTTTTCTCTTTCAAAATAGGAGAATCTTTCTTCCCTTAAACTATAAAAAAATTCTGTTCCTTTTTCAAAGGAAAGTCCAGCAGGGTTATTTAAAATTGATTTACTTCTTGTAGAAAGGGAAGGAGAAAAGTGATAAAAAAAATATGAGATTATTAATAGCTTAATCATGATTATTTTTCATTTTATAAAGGAATTGAACCTTTTTAAAAAATTTCATTAAAATCATATTATGAATGATAAAATAAAAGGAGAAATATGTGCAATTGTTACACCCTTTAAAAGGGGTAAAATTGACCTTGATTCTTTTGGAAAACTGTTAGATTTACATATGGAAAGAGAAACTGATGGAATAGTTATCCTTGGAACAACAGGTGAATCTCCAACAGTAGATAAAGAAGAAAGAAAGGAACTTTTAAATTTTGCCAAGGAAAAAATAAAAAATAAAATGAAATTAATAACAGGTGTTGGGACAAATGATGGAAAGAAAACACTTTCATATGCTGAAATGGCTCTTGATATAGGTATTAATTATCATCTTGTTGTAATTCCCTATTATAACAAGCCCACCCAGAATAATCTTATTGATTACTTTGTTTTTCTTGCAAAAAATACAGGTGCGAAGATCATAATTTACAATGTTCCTGGAAGGACAGGGGTAAATATTTTACCTGAAACTATTTTAAAAATTTATGAAAAGGTTCCTGAAAATATTATTGGTATTAAAGAAGCTTCAAAGAATCTTGATCAGATGATGGATCTCGCTAAATTATTTAAGGGTAAAATTTCTCTTCTTTCAGGAGATGATTCCTGGACTTTTCCACTTTTATCCCTTGGTTATGAAGGGGTTATTTCTGTTTATTCAAATATTAATCCAGGTTATTTAAAAAAGATGATTAATCTTTTTGAAAAGGGTAATATAGAGGAGGCAAGGAAGATGCATTTTGATGCTTTACCTTTGATGAATGCTTTATTTATTGAAACAAATCCCTTACCTGTTAAAACTTTACTTTCATATCTTGGCTGGATTGAGGAAGAATTCAGATTTCCTCTTGGAAAAATGGGGGAAGAAAATAAAAAGAAGTTAATTGATATTGCAAGTAAATATAATTTGCCGAAAGCAAATTTGCATTTTAATTATTTTTAGGTTTAAAATAAATTTATGATAAAGATATTTTCAATTTTTTTATTCTTTCAATTTGCAGGAGGCACTCTTAAGTTTTTATATAAGTCAAAGGTCAATGATGATACAGGAAGTGCTTATCAATCAAGACCTTTCGTTTATTATTCCAGTATAGATACAACCATATATGTTGTTTTTGAAGATGATAGGGATAAGGATGGATTAAAGGAAATTTATTTTTCTAAATCACAGGATTTTGGAAGAACATGGTCAGTAAATAAACTGATAAGTCCTGATTTAAATAGAGATGATTATTTCCCTTGGATGAGTGTTTCCCCTTCAGGCAAAATATATGTGGTCTTTCAAAGTGTTAGGGCTAATGTTGGTAAAGTTTATTTTACAAGATCCTCTGATAAGGGAAATACTTTTACTACACCTGATACCCTTCCCGGTATTAAGGTATATTACAGCACTTTTTCAAATGTTAATTTTGGTCCACAACCCAAAATTTGTATAGACCCAAAAAATGAAAATAGAATCTATGTTGTTTGGGCAGATGACAGAACAGGTATAATAAGAATAAGAATTGCAAGGTCAGATGATGGTGGTTTAAGTTTTACTGATCTTGGAGAAGTTGATAAAAATCCCACAAGTGTGAATAGACACCCCAATATTGCAGTTGATGATTCTGGATTTGTTCATATAGTATGGGCAAGAGGTAATTCTGGAAATAACCAGGATCCTCATCCTGATATTGGTTATAATATTTCAAAAGATTTTGGGAATACTTTTCTTCCTCAGGATGTTTTTGTTGTTGATAATCCGGGGTTTGAGGCTTATAGAGGTCAACCCTCAATAACAGTGACAAGTTCTGGTGATGTTTTTGTTGTATGGGAAGACGCAAGGGGTTTTCCAGATGAAGAACCTCATATTTATTTTTCAAGGAGAATTAGATTGGATTCCTTTTCTCAAAATATAAGAGTTGATATTTCCTCAGGTCCGAGTAACTTTAGACCTATTTTCTTTATTGGACCTAATGGGAAAGGTGTTTGTGCCTGGCATTCCAATCTAATTGATCTTGATCACTATTCTATTTTAATGAGTGCTTTTTCTGATACAACCCAAAGTTTCAGCAAGGCACAACTTGTTTTTGAGTTTGATACTACATTTACAGGGACAACTAACGCCAATTTCGGTAATGCTTTTTACCCCCCTTCCCTTTTTGTTGATACTGTTAAAGGTTTTACTAATTTCTTTCTTGTATGGCAGGATTTAAAGGAAGATTCTCTCGGAGATATTTACTTTATAAGGGGAAAAGTTATTATATCTCTTTCTGATCTTGATATTCATGGTGATACTTTTGATGCAAAAAATGACACCCTATTTTTTGGTGAAGTTCCTTCAGACCTTTATTTGGAAAAGAAAATTTTAATTGCAAATACAGATTCTCTTTTTAATCCTGACCCCATTGATGGTCCTTCAAAGAGAAGTATATTTAATTTAAGAGCAGATACTCTTATTTTAAATGGTCCTAAAGGTGGATATGCTAAAGTTTTTGTATATAATAAATTTCCAGATACTCTGAGAGTTGGGGAAAAATTTGAGGTTATTTTAAGAGGTTTTATAAGAGATGAAAGTCCTTATGGAACCTATTATGGAACACTTTATATCAGTGGGATAGATAGAGATTCAGCGGTTGTTGAGGACAGTATAAAGGTAATAATTAAAGGTGGAAAAGCAAAGTCTGATCTCTCCGAAGCTTTTGTCTATCCCAATCCTTTTAAGCCTTCAGAGGGTCATTCTCATATAAGTTTTACAAATCTTTCCCCCAATTCAGAAATTGTTATTTTTGATGTTAATGGAAATAAAATAAAGGAACTTAAATCAGATGGAGATGGTTCTGCAAGATGGGATGGAAATGTAGCTTCTGGTATTTATATTTACTCAATAATAGATAAAAATAAAAGAAAAAAAATTGGTAAAATTGCTATAGTGAGGTGAAGCTATGAAAGGTATAGTTTTTTTCATATTAATTAATTTGTTTGAACCTGGGAGTAATTCCTTTGTTTTTTTAAAAAACATAAGAAATGCAAAAGATATAGCACTTGGTGAAACCTGTGCTACTTCTTCTGATGCTTTGAGTTTTCTTTCAAATCCTGCAATTCTTTCTGAGGTTTCCAAATTTAATTTTTCTTTTTACAGTTCTATTTTATGGGCTGGTATAAAGGATAACTCTCTTGTTTTGTCAGGGAGAACTCCTTATTTCAATTTTGGTATTTCTTTAATTTATCTAAGTTATGGAAGCTTTGAAGGAAGGGATAGTTTTGGTTATAAAACTTTCAATTTTTCTGCATATGATTTTGAGTTTGCTTTAGGAATTTCAAGGAGTTTTACTGAAAGATTAAGTTTTGGTTTTGTTCTTGGTTATCCTTATGAGAAAATTGATAAATATTCTTCAGGTTCTATAATTTTCAGCCTTGGAACTAAATATATATTTAAAAATAACCCCTATATAAAGATTGGTTTTTCTTTACAAAATCTTGGTCCATCTGTTAAGTTCATTAATGAGTCCTTTTCCTTACCTATTGTTTCAAGAGCCGGGTTTTCTTATGGCAAAAAGAGTTTTAATATTGTTTCAGATTTTGTTTTTTCTTCTGATAATACTCCATATTTAACTTTCGGATTCTCTTATTTAATTAAGAATATACTTGATTTAAGATTCGGCTTTAAAACAGATTTTGATTACGGTTTATTAGAGGCTTTTAGATATGGTTTTGGAATAAATTATCCAAATTTTGGTATTGATTATGCACTTTCTCCTTCTGCCTCTTTTTTTACCCATCATATTTCTTTAAAGATAAATTTTAAATAGAAAGTTTAAAAGATATAGTTAGGCTTAAAATAAATTATAAATATAAAAATAATAAGATAAGAAAAGTAAATGGTAAAAAAAGGTGTTTCATCAAATTTTTTTCTAAGTGAGAAGATAATGCATAAAGTTCCTGCAATCACAGAGAGGAGAAAAAAAATAATCTTAAAGAGAATCAGAGCAACTAAGATATAAGTTATAAAAAGTGATATACCAGCAAAAATCGGTGCTCTTTTTTCTCCAACTATCACAGCAAGAGTTTTTATACCCTGAATTTTATCTCCCTTAAGGTCAAGAACATCTCTGAAATTCATAGCAAAGGGAAAGGCAAGGATAAATATGAGGTAAAGTTTTAATGGAAATTTTTTTAAAAACTCAGAACTTTCTATAACTGAAAATCCTGAAAGTATTGAAAATAGTGCTGCAAGTGACAATAGAAAAATTGAAATGGGGTAAAACCTTTTAAGTCTGAAAGGTGGAAAAGTATAAATAATCTGAATTATATGAAGTATAAGGATATTTAAAAAAAAATAAATATTTAAAAAAAGGGATAAAAAAAGGGAGAGAAACAGAAACAAAATTCCATATTTGAAATAAGTTTTTTTATCAACTATTTCTGCAGTTAGAGGTGTTATTTTAAAGTTAATTCTGTCACCTTCGAAGTCTTCTATATCGTTAAATACAAGTGAGGAATAAAAAGCAATAAGTATTGTTATTACAGAAAGAATTAATTTTAAAAAATTAATTTCCAGGAGAGAAATATTTTCCCTTATAACACCAAGCAAAAATCCTCCTGTTGTTAAAAGAGAATAATGAATCTGTAAATTTATTCTCTGTTTATTAAAATAAAAAGGAATTATTTTCAAAAGAAAATTCATATTTCAAGAAAATATTTTGCACTTTCTATACTTCTCGGATCAATTCTTTTAAGTCCTATTTCTCTTGCATATTCAATAACTTCAAAAAATTCTCTTAGTGTAGGTCTTCTTGAAATTTCTTTATAATTTTTTGCCTTATATTCAGGTCTGTATTGAGCCATTATATTAATAAAGGTATTTTCTGAAATTTCCTCTTTAATCCATTTAAGTATCTTTTTACTTTCCTCAACTAAATTAGGCATAACAAGATGTCTTAAGAGAATACCTCTTTTTGCAAGACCATTTTCATCAACAATTAAATCTCCTACCTGTTTATGCATTTCTTTAATAGATTTTTTTGCAACCTCTGGATAATCAGGTGCAAGGGAGTATTTTCTTGAGCTTTCTTTTTCCCAGAATTTAAAATCTGGCATATATATATCGACAATTCCATCCATTATTTTAAGGGATTCCGCTGAATCATAAGAACTTGTATTGTAAACAATTGGAAGTTTGAGTCCCATTTCAATTGCATAGGGAATAGCCTCCATTATCTGTGGAACAACATGTTCAGGTGTTACAAAGTTTATATTGTGGCACCCCCTTTCCTGAAGGTAAATCATAATCTTTGCAAGTTCCTTTGGTTTTACTTCATAACCTGAAATGTTTTGTGAAATATCGTAGTTTTGACAAAAGACACATTTTAAATTACAACCGGAAAAAAATATTGTTCCTGAGCCGTTCCATCCCCTTAAAACATCCTCCTCACCAAAATGGGCAAAAAAAGAAGATACAACTGCATACCTCCCGATTTTACATACCCCTTTTTCATTTGAAATTCTTTTTACTTTGCAATTTCTCGGACATACCTTACAGGGTTTATCAAGTAAACTTAGAGCCCTTTCAACTTTTTCTTTAATTTTACCTTCCTCATAAGTTTTTAAATAAACTGGGGTAAAGGTTTTTGAATCTAACATATTATATTTTATATTTTTCTTCTGGTTTACTTAAAATAAATTATGAAATTTTCAATAATTGAAAGAATACTATTTTTAATTTTTTTAGTAGGTTCAATTTACTTTTTTATTAGAACCGTTCAATATAGATACAGGATAGTTCTTAAAGGTTCTAAAAAACCGGAAATAAATTTCAAAAGGGGAATTAAAAGGGTTTTGACTTTAGTTTTTACCCAGTATGTTCTTGTAAAACAGAGACCTCTACCAGGTATTTTTCATGCCTTTATTTTCTGGGGCTTCTTTGTATTTTTACTTTCAACTCTTGATATGATACTTTCTATTTTCGGTATACCTTCTATACTTGAACTTAAATTCTTTTCTTTTTACCGTTTCTTCCTTGATCTTTTTGCTCTTTTTGTTATACTTGGAGTGATTGGATTTTTTGTAAGAAGATTTCTTTTTAAACCAGAAGGAATAACAAATCCAAAACCTTCTAATGAGGTTCTTCTTTATGGTAAAGCAAAAAAGGGTCCACAGTTTGAGTCTTTTCTAATATTGCTTTTAATTTTTACCTTAATGGTAACCTATCTTTTTGAGAGTGCAACAGGAATAAAAATTCAGGAAAGGGTTTCTGAAGGAAAATGGTTTTCCTTAATTTTTATAAATTTTGTTCCTGAAAGTATCTTGTTCTGGAAATTCAATTATTTTTTACATCTTGTGCTTGTATTTTTATTTTTAAATTTAATTCCCCTTTCAAAACATTTTCATATTATAAATGGAATAATAAATGTTTTTCTTTATGACTTAAATTCCTATGCTTATATTGAAAAAATTGATTTTGAAAAGGAAGATGTTTCTTTTGGTTATTTAAAACCAGAGGATATTTCTTTTAAAGAGAGATTTGATGCCTTTTCCTGTATAGAGTGTGGTAGATGTCAGGATCTTTGTCCTGCTTATGCTTCCGGCTCTTCCCTTTCTCCAAAATATCTTGTTGTGAATACAAGGGAATTGCTCCTTGAAAAGGGAGAAAAGATTTTAAAGGGAGAAGATACAGGGATTAAATTAAAGGACACAGTTATTTCAGAAGAAGCTTTATGGGCATGTACAACTTGTGGAGCCTGTATGGAAGCCTGTCCCCTTGATATAAAACATATTCCATATATATTGAATCTGAGAAGAGGTGAAGTTCTTACAGAAAGCAAATTTCCTGAAGAACTTTCCTTTTTCTTCAAGAATATGGAACAGAAGCAGAATCCGTGGGGATTATGGAGTGATGAGAGGATTAAATGGATGGAAGGATTAAATGTCCCTCTTGCAAGAGAAAAAAATAATTTTGAGTATCTTTACTTTGTTGGGTGTGCTTCTTCCTTTGATAAAAGGCTTAATAATATTGCGAGAAGTATAGTTAAAATTCTAAATCATCTTGAAGTTAATTATGCCTGTTTAGGTGATGAAGAAATCTGTAATGGTGATCCTGCAAGAAGAACCGGAAATGAATATCTTTTTCAGATTATGGTTGAGGCAAACATTGAAATATTAAAAAAATATGATTTCAATAAAATACTTGTGCACTGCCCCCATTGTTTTAATATTTTTAAAAATGAGTATCCTGATTTTGGATTTAAAAAGGAAGTTATTCATATATCAGAATTTTTGAATTCTTTTATTAAAAAAGGAAAATTAAAATTAAAAGTTGATAAAAAAGATTATACCTTTCATGACCCTTGCTATCTTGGGAGACATAATGGTATTTTTGATGAACCAAGAGAAATAATAAAAACTTTTGGAAGGTTAAAAGAACTTAAAAATTCTCGGGAATTTTCTTTTTGTTGTGGAGCTGGGGGAGGAAGGATGTGGATGGAAACAAAAAAGGGTAAAAAGGTGAATCAGGTTAGGATGAAGGAGATAAAGGATTTTGGAGTGAAAAATGTTTTGGTTTCCTGCCCCTTTTGTTTGAGAATGCTTGAGGATGGAAAAAAAGAAATAGATGCAGAAGAGTTTGAAATTATGGATATAACGGAGGTTATTGCTATTAATCTTGAATAGATAATTTAAAAATTGAAAAAGGTTTTTAAAGAAACTTAAAATAGTGTTTATGGAAATTACCTTAAAAGAACTCTTAACTGAAAAGGCTTTAAGTGTACGGAGAAAGATAATCAAAATGCTTTATAAAGCAGGGAGTGGTCATCCTGGTGGTTCCTTATCTATAGTTGATATTCTTGTTACTCTTTATTTTGGGGATATATTGAGATACAGAGAAGAGGATCCTTTCTGGCCTTTAAGGGATAGACTTATTCTTTCAAAGGGACATGGAGTTCCAGCTCTTTACAGTGTATGGTCAGAGGTTGGATGGATACCCGAACATATGTTATGGACTTTAAGAAAAATTAATTCGCCACTTCAAGGTCACCCTGATAGAAGGAAATTCCCTATTCTTGAGATATCCTCGGGTTCCCTTGGTCAGGGTTTATCTGTAGGAATAGGTATGGCACTGGCAGGAAAGATAGATAAAAAAGATTACAGGGTCTATGTTATAATGGGTGATGGAGAAATGGAAGAGGGTCAGGTTTGGGAAGGAGCTATGTTTGCAAGTTTCCACAAATTATCCAATTTAACGGTAATTGTGGATTATAACAAATTTCAGCTTGATGGACCAATTAAGAAAATACTTGATATTGAACCTTTGAAAGAAAAGTGGAAAAGTTTTAGATGGGAAGTTTTTGAAGTTGATGGACATTCAATTGAAGAGTTAAGTTCTGTTTTTTTAGAAATAAAGAATAATAATTTTGAAAAGCCACAGTGTGTTATAGCCCATACTATTAAGGGTAAAGGAGTTTCTTTTATGGAAAATAATAATGAGTTTCATGGAAGGGCACCTACAAAAGAAGAGGCTATAAGGGCTTTAATGGAACTTGGTGAAGAGAATCCTGAAATTTAAATGAGAGAATTCAAACTGGGAAAACCTACAAGAGCAGCTTACGGGGAGGCTCTTTTAAAACTTGGTGAGGAAATTGAAGAAATAGTGGTTCTTGATGCTGATCTTTCAAAGTCAACCCATACTTACCTTTTTGCTGAAAGGTTTCCTGAAAGATTTTTTAATTTTGGAATAGCGGAGGCGAATATGGTAGGAGCAGCAGCAGGTCTTGCAAGGTGTGGGAAAATTCCCTTTTGTTCTTCTTTTGCATGTTTTATGGTTAATAAAGCTTATGAACAGATAAAAATTTCAGTTGCAGGAAGTAATTTAAGTGTTAAATTTGTTTCTTCTCACGGTGGAATTTCAGTTGGTGAGGATGGATTTACACAGCAGAGTATAGAGGATATAGCCCTTATGTGTACATTTCCAAATTTTACCGTAATTGCTCCCTGTGATGAAGTTTATACTCAGTGGGTTATAAGGGAGGTAGCAAAAAGAGAAGGTCCAGTATATGTGAGAACTCAGAGACCTAAAGCTCCTTTAATTTATGAAAATGGAAATAACTTTGATTGGGGAAAATATATAAAACTTGAAGATGGAGAGGATATTGCTATTTTTACCTATGGTTTGACAGTTGCTGAGTGTTTAAAGGCTCATGATTTATTAAAAGAAAAAGGAATAAAGGCTCTAATTTTTGATGCTCCCTTTATTAAGCCTCTTGATGAGGATACACTTTTAAAGGTAGCAAAAGAGGTTGGAAAAATAGTAGTTGTAGAAGAGCATTTAAAGGATGGTGGTCTTGGTTCAAGAATTGCAAGTTTCTTAAGTGAAAGAAATCCTGTTCCAATTAAAATTATAGCAATAGAAAATACTTATGGAGAATCGGGAAAACCTGAGGAGTTATTTGATAAGTTTGGAATTTCTTATAAAAGAATTTTTGAAAAGGTAATAGATTTTGTTAAAAAAACTTGATTTTTTATATTTTTTTACTTTATCTTTTAAATAAGGGGCCGTAGCTCAGCTGGGAGAGCGGCAGGCTGGCAGTCTGCAGGTCGTGGGTTCAAATCCCACCGGCTCCATATTAATAAAATGATTAAAAACATGAATATTGTGTTAATACTTTTAACAATTTTTTGTGCTACAAAGGAAAAAGTTAAAGTTCAGAATATAAGTGAAGAAGATAAAGTTAAAGCAAGGCATCTTTATATAAGAGCAAGTGCCTATCTCAATCAAGAAAGATATAATGAGGCAATTCCTTTACTTAATGATGCAAAAGCACTTGACCCTTATTTTGTTGAAGCTTATATTGCCCTTGGAAATGCCTATTTATCTTTAAAGGATACACTCAAAGCAAAAGAGAATTTTCTTGAAGCTACAAAAATTTCTCCTGATGATAAAAGAGGGTATCAGGGTCTTGGTTTTCTTTATGGTGTTTATTTAAGAAATTATGAAAAGGGTATATATTTTTATAAAAAGTCCTACGATATTGATAAAACTGATTTAAATACTCTTCTTGTAGTTGCTCGTTTGTTTGAAAAAATAAATAAGGATAGTGCTGAATTTTATTATAAAAAAATATTAAGTATTAATCCTGAAAATCCTGAAGCACTCAAAAAATATTTAAATTTTTTAGTTGAAGAAAAAAGATTTAATGAGGCTCTTATATACGCAAATAGAGCTATAGAAAAATTATCAAATGATGAGACAGTTATGGAAAGCGCATTTAAAGTTTACATACAGATGGGAGAAGCAAAAAAAGCAATTGAAATTGCAAATGAATTAATTAAGAAAAATCCTGATGATTATGTTTATTATCTGATGAGGGGAACTGCTTATGCTTCACTTAATAATTATAAAAGTGCCTTATCCGATTACAATAAAGCTGAGAGTCTGAATCCAAAAAGTGTGGGTGTTTATATTAGAAAGGCGTTACTTTATAATGAGTTAAAGGATTATAATAAATCTTTAATAGAAGGTAAAAAAGCTCTTGATTTACAACCAAAATCTGAGGAAGTTTTATCTGCAGTATATTATGTAATAGCCGAAAGTTACAAAGGTCTTGCTTTAAATTCAGAAGAGAAAAAGGATTGGGATCAGGCTCTTGACCTTTGGGAAAAAGCAAAAACCTGGTATTCAAGAATTTACTCCCTTGGTGATACTCCTTACAGAGATTATTCTTTAAAAATGGTTGATTATACGAGTAAAAAATGGGAAAAGGTGAAAAGGATTAAACTTGGAATCGATGAAGGATGAAAAGAGGAGGTATTTTAAGGTCAATTTTAATTATAGTTCTTATTTTAGCAATTATCATCTATGGAGGTTACCAGCCTTTTCTTTCCTATATGGGATACTTATCTTTAAAGGAAAAATTTAATGAAATTGCAAAATTTTCAAAAATGCAGAAAGATATAGAAGAAGTGAGAAACAGAGTTCTTGAAGAACTTTCTAAAAGCAGATTTTATTTTAATCAAGAAGATGTTGGTGTTTATTACGAGGGTGAAAATATTGTAATAAGTGCAAAGTTTTCTGATACTTTGAAGTGGTTTGGAAATTACATAGTAAAACCCATAAATTATAAAGTGGAGGTAAAACGCCTTCCCGTTAGTATCGACTAAATCAAAAAAAATATTAAGTGGAAAGGTTCTTGTTTTAAATCAAAACTATGAACCTCTTTCTCTTTGTTCTGTTAAAAGAGCAATTGTGCTTATTTTACTAAAGAAAGCAGAATGTGTTGTGAGTAAAAACAATAAAAAGATAAGATCCCAGTACATTCAAATAGATGTTCCTTCTGTAATCAGGATAAAAAGGTATATTAATTACAGACCTTACAATGTGCCTATTAATAAAAGAAACATTATGAGAAGGGATAAATATACCTGTCAGTATTGTGGAAAAAAGGGAAGTGATCTAACAATTGACCATGTTATACCAAAAGATAGGGGAGGAAAGGATACATGGCAGAACCTTGTTACCTGTTGTAAGGAATGTAATTTAAAAAAGGGAAACAGAACTCCAAGGGAGGCTGGAATGAAATTGATAAAAAAGCCTAAAAAACCTACTTACTTTCATATTCTTTTTTCAGAAGAAGAAATACCTGATGAAAATTGGAAACCTTATTTATTTCTTTAATTTTTGTTTTACCAATAAAACAAATAGAAATAAAGGGAATTAACCCTTTTCTTGAGAAAAAGTGTAGAGAAATTTTAAATAAATTTGAAAATTTAGAAGCAAACAAAGAAAACCTTGATAAACTTACAGAAGAACTTTCTTTGTTTTTTTTAAAAGAAGGTTATCCTAATGCAAGGATAAGATTTACTGGTTTTGAGGAATATGAAAGTGGTTTAAAAATTTTTATAAATGTTTCAGACTTAAATTATTTTATTATTAATGATATAATTTTTGATAAAAATATAAAGACCAAAAAGAAAATATTTTTACATTTTTTTAATTTAATAAATAAACCCTTTAAGATACAAGATTTTGAAAAAGGTAAAGAGAAATTAAAAAGGTTTGGTTATATAAATGTGAGAAATTTTGAATTAAGAAAATTTGGAGGATTAAATTATCTTTATCTTGATATACACGAAAGGCCTTCAAACAGTTTTGAAAGTTTTCTCCTTTACGATAATAAAAGGAAAACTTTTGCAGGTAAGATTGAAACGGAAATAAATAATATATTTGGTGATTTAAGGAGTTTCTTCTTAAGATGGGAAAAATTTAGTGAAGGAAAAGCTGATTTTGAGGTGAAGTATGAAGAGCCTTTTATTTTTAATTTTGATATTTCAATTTCACCCCATTATAATTTATTTCAGAGAGATTCTTTATATATCAAAGAAAATCTTGGCTTAAAAATAAGTTATTTTTTTGAGAGAGTAAAATTTTCACTCATATATGACTATTTTGAAGAAATTCCCTTTCTGAAAACTTCAAGATTTATTAGCTCCAGTGGTTCGGAAATTGTTATTGGAGAAAAGGGTTTTTTACCTTCAAACATATATTTTTTCTCCTTAAGAGGTGTTCTTTTAAAGGGAAAAGGTGTTTCTCATAAAGCAATAACTGATTTAATGTTAATGAAAAATTTTATGAGATATTTTTATTCTTCCTTTGAAATTTATTCTGGATTTTTAAATTTTTTAAAGGATACTATTATTTCTGAGTATTTCTTTTTAGGTGGTTCAAAATATCCAAGAGGGTATAGAGAGGAGGAGTTCATCGCAAAATTATTTTTTACATTAGTTTTAGAAAATTATATTAATTTTAAAAATTTTTCTTTGTTTATCTTTTATGACTACTCAAAAATGAAGTTAATTTCAGAAGAATACATAAATAAAATAGGTTATGGATTTGGATTTATAGGTTTAGAATTTAACACATATTTTAAAATTTCTTTTGCTATACCCTATAAAGAGAATTTACATTCAACTAAGGTTCATTTTTTTATAAAAAATTACTTTTAACCCAGTATTTCTTTTATTTTGGATAAAGTTTTTTTTGCTTCAATCCTTGCTAATCCAAGATTTTGAATTGTTCCTGAAAGAACAAGAAGAAAGTAAACTTCATTATTGACAGGTCTAACAAGAACTGTGTATTTTTTGGTTGTAAATAATATTTCATTTAATTCTCCGCCTTCAATACTATCTACAGCTCTTGAGACAACACCTATTATATTGGCGATTTCAGCATCAGCAACAGCTGGATCAAATTGAGCTTCCTTAATATGCTGTGAAAGAGCTATTCCATCACTTCCAACACAGGAGGCATAAATTGCTCCTTCAACTCTTAAAACAATTTCTTCAAGTATTTGTCCTAAATTCATTTTTAAAAATTATATTTTACAAGGATTAGAACCAATAAAATTATTTTATTTTATTGTATTTAAATTTTACAAATTACTTGACAAAAAATTTTTTTTATTTTATAATTATAAAGAATTAAGTAAGAGGCTAAACTATGGACAGAATATATAAAATTTTTTTATATATTCTATTATTTAGTTCTCTAAATAGTTTAACTTGGCAAACTCAGGTGGTAGATGCTGCAGGAAATGTAGGGAAATATACATCAATTCAAATTGATAATCAAAATAGATACTATATCTCTTATTATGATTCTACAAACGGGGATTTAAAATTTGCTTATTATGATGGTTTAATTTGGAAAATTGAAACAGTTGATGGATTATTCTCAGATGTAGGAAAATGGACTTCAATTTCCCTTGATTTAAATAATAGACCTCATATTTCTTATTATGATGTAAGTAATGGAGACTTAAAGTATGCTTATTATAACGGATTATTCTGGGTTATAGAAACAGTTGATAATATAGGAAATGTGGGGCAGTTTACTTCTATTTATGTAGATCAAAATGGGGTTCCCCATATAAGTTATTTTGATAATACAAATACTGCTCTTAAGTATGCCTATAAACCTACTTCCTCATGGATTATAGAGACAGTTGATAATTCAGCTAATGTAGGAAGATATACCTCGATTATTGTAGATGAAAATGGAAAAGTTCATATAAGTTATAATGACCAGACAAATAATGCTTTGAAATATGCAACAGGTAATTATGGAAACTGGCAGATTCAAACCATTGTAAATAATCAGTATGGTAGTTTTACCTCTATTTCTCTTGATAATAATCATTATCCTTTTATTTCTCATAGAAAATATGGAGGTCCAGGGTCAGAAGGTCTTTATTTACATTTTTTTAATGGAAATACTTGGCAGTCAAGGGGGATTGATCTACCAGGCGGGGGTTCTCTTAATGGAAGATGGACATCAATAAAATATGATAAAACAAGTAGAAATGTTTGGATAAGTTATTATAATGGGGATAATGGGGACCTTAAAGTTGCTTATTCCTCCGATTATCCTAATTATAATACCTTTAATGTATTAACAATAGATGCAACAGGTGATTTGGGTATATCTTCATCTCTTGCTCTCACTACTTATGGAACACCAGTTATAAGTTATTATGATGCTACAAATCAGGATCTTAAAATTGCAGAACTCAGAGATGTGGACCCTCCCTCAGCCCCCTTAAATTTAACAGCAAATGGTGATAACCCTTCACCCTGGAATAATACAGGAATATTTGAATTAAACTGGGTAAATCCTCAAGATGAAAGTGGAATAAAAAGAGCCCTATATAAACTTTATTTACCACCCACTTCTAATTTTGATACAACAGGGACATTGAAATCTAATTCTCCTGATACAGTTCAAATTAATACAGAAGGTATTGTTCCTCTCTATTTATGGCTTCAGGATAATGCAGGTAATTTAAATTATAACAATTACTCTGTTGTTTATTTGAGATATGATATTTCTAAACCTATAAATGCTAAAACAAAAATAAGCATAAAATTTTCAAATACATCCACCTATACCATCTCATGGACAAAAGGAAGTGATTTGGGAAATCCACCTTCAGGTATTATGGGTTATAATGTTTATTACAGAGATGGAAATGGACCTTGGATTTTATGGCTTTCTAATCACCCTGACACACAGGAAATTTTCACCGGATTGGACGGACACACATACTTTTTTGAGGTTACCTCTCTCGATAGTGCCTATAATGAAGAAGTTAGTTCATTTCTCCCTGAGGATACTTTATCTTTTGATTTAACTCCTCCTTCTGCTCCTCAAAATCTTTATGCAAATGGTTCTTCACCTTCACCCTGGACAAATAACCCTCAATTTATTATAACATGGGTTGAACCAAGTGATTTTTCAGGAATAAGAAAAAGGCTTTTTAAACTCGGTTCTCCGCCAAATTCTTCTTTTGATACAACAGGAACATTTCATAAAAGTCCTGATACTGTCACTATATCTTCAGAGGGTATAATAGATCTTTATCTTTGGTTTGAGGATTCTGCTTCAAATGTTAATCATAATAATAGTGGAAATGTTAAATTGAGATATGATATAACAAGACCATTGAATTCATCAGTTAAGATTCCTGAAAAATCTACGAATCAAATTAATTATATTATAAACTGGTCAAGGGGCTCTGATAATCTATCAGGTATAAAATTTTATGAACTCTATTACAAAGTTAAAGGTGGAACATGGAATCTCTATCAATCAAATATACCTGATACCTTTATAAGTTTCAATTTTTCAATTACTGATACTTTTTATTACTTTGAAGTTATTTCTGTTGATAGCGCAGGTAATAAGGAAATTTTAACAGGGTTTGCAGAGGATTCAATATTTGTTGATTTTAAAGCACCATCACCACCTATAAATTTACTTGCTAATGGCTCAAATCCTTCCCCCTGGACAAACATTAATAGATTTATTATAACATGGACTGAGCCTTATGATATATCAGGTATAAGAAATAGATTCTATAAGTTAAATTCACCTCCTTTTAATCCTTATGACACTACAGGAAGTTTTCATAGAAGTCCGGATACTTTGAGTGTAGATCAGGAAGGTATAATTCCTTTATACCTCTGGCTAAGTGATTCTCTTGGTAATATTTCTCACAACAATTCATCTTCCTGTAATCTAAGATATGATAAAACAAAACCTTTAAATGCAAACTGTAATATTATAGAGTCATCTACAAATCAGGCAATTTTCCCTGTTAAATGGACAAAGGGTTCTGATAATTTGTCGGGTATAATGCATTATGAACTTTACTATAGAGTAAAGAATTCAACATGGAGTTTATATGCTGACAGTATAGTTGATACTTTTATAAATTTTCAGGCATCACTTTATGATACTTTTTATTACTTTGAAGTTATTTCTGTTGACAGTGCAGGTAATAAGGAAATTTTATTTGGTATTGCCGAAGATTCTATTTATGTGGGGAATGTAGTTCCTCTTCCGCCTCAAAATATTCTTGCAAATGGTTCAAATCCTTCACCATGGACAAGGGATACAGTTTTTGTTTTAACCTGGCAAAATCCTTATGATCCAACAGGTATCGTAAAGGCTCTCTACAAATTAGGTTCAAGACCACAGAGTAATTATGATACCACAGGTTCTTTAAGGGGTAATCCTCCTGACACAGTATATACAAAAGTTCAGGGTGGTGTTAAACTTTATATGTGGCTTGTTAATGGTTTAGGGAATCTTGATTATCACAATAGTGATTCTGTTCTTTTAAGATATGATCCCATTCCACCGCAGGGAGCCACCGCAAGTACACCTTTATACTCTATAAATGATACTCTTACTGTTACTTGGACTTCTGGTGAGGATTTTGGAGGATCAGGAATAAAGGGATATGATGTTTATTACAAGGATGGAGAAGGTCAGTGGAATTTACTAATAGGTGATATAAATTCCCTTTCTTATATTTTTATCGGTCAGCATGGTCACAAATACTTTTTTGAAGTAGTTTCAAAGGATTCAGCAGGTAATGTGGAAGTTCAGACTTCAATTCCGGAGGATTCTGTAATTTTTGACCTTGTAGCTCCAACAATTACTTCAATAATTCCATCTCACGGTTCCTTTAATGTTCCATATAATACTAATATAAAATTAAGTTTTTCAGAAAAATTAAATAGAAGAACTGTTACAGATTCAAACTTTGAAATAAGAGGTAAAATAAGTGGTTTTCATACTTTTAATTTAACTTATGATTCTATCAATTTTGTTATAACTCTTGACCCTCATACTGGTTTTTCTTCTCAGGAAACAGTTTTTGTCAGTGTTTCTCAGAATATAACCGATGTTGCAGGAAATAGATTGACGGGACAGAGAAATTTCTTCTTTATAACAGAATTAAGGCCTGACACAGAAGGTCCTGTTTCAATTGCTTCCATAAATCCACTTTCCCCAGAGCCTTTCAATTATCTTGATATAAATGTTATAGTTTCGGATACAGGAAGAGGTAATTCAATTATAACTTATGCTGAGTTTTTCATTGATTCAATAGGTCAAAGTGGGTCTGGAATTCCCCTTGAACCTTCTGATGGGAATTATGATGAAAATTTTGAAGAAGTTTATAAGAAAATTGATTTAGTTCCTTTAAATTTCAAGGCAGGTGAAACCCATTACATTTTTGTTCATGCGAAAGACATAAATAACAATTTTGGTAAATACGATACAATAAAGTTTGTTATATCACCTGATGATGATACCTTGCCCCCTTCTTTTATTGGATTTACACAAGGATATATTAATCCCAATACTAACTTTTATATAAAGGGGATAATTCAGGATCCTTCAGGAGTTTATGATGATAACACAGGTTCTTTAGGTCAGGGAGTGTATCTCCTCTGGGACAGTGATGGTGAAATTAATAATACTTTTAATGAGTTACAATTAGACAGAATTTCTGGTGATACTTTTAAGACTCTTATTCAGATACCAGGTCAGGATTCAGGTGAAATTGTTTATAAAGTTTATGCCCATGATAATGATTTTGATACAGGGCATGCGGCTGATAGAAAAAAAGGTGAGAGCCCGCTTTTTAGGGTTATTTTTTATGTTCCCATGGTGGCAAATCTTAGCCATTCACCTGATATTGTTTACATTGGAGACAGTTTAAAGGTTGAAGTTTCTGCAAATATTTCTTTTGGAGAGTCACCTGTTTGTAGTCTCATAACTTCCAGAGGTAGTTTAAAAATGGAGTTTCCACTTTTTGAAATTAGTAATAATTTATATAGGGGTAAAATAATTACTGAAGGTGCGGATATTGGAATTGCAAGGATTGTTGCACATTATAAGGATTATGGAACTTTAAAGAAAATTGAGGATACAGTATTAATTCAGGCTAAGGGTGAGTTTTTACCTGAGAATATGGTTTATGTATGGCCGAACCCTGTCAATTCTGAAGGTAATTTTCACTTTTATATAAATCAGAATGCAAGGGTTCAAGTTGAAATTTTTGATATAAGAGGTAAGAAAATTATGGAGTCCTCTGGTATTTTCAAAGGAGGTGTTAAGCCTCATACGATAAATTCAAATGCTATAAAATTAAATCTTAGAAATCTTGCTCCAGGAGTTTATATTTTCAGATTAAAGGCAGATGCAATTGATACAAAAGAAAGTAAAACAGTTTTGAAGAAATTTGCAATAGTGAGGTAAATTATGGGAATTTTTGTTAATTTTTTATTTTTTTTAGTTGGTGCTAAATTTTTAACCCTTGGAATAGGTGCAAGAGAAATTTCAATGGGTTCAATCGGCTCTGTTTTTGTGAGAGACGCAAATGCAACATATTTCAATCCTGCTCTACTTTCTATGCAGGATATGGGTAATTTTATGGCTTCCCATTGCAATTATCTCCTTGATATGAGATTGGAATCTTTCAGTTTATCGCATCCTTTTGGCAAAATTCATACTGGTTTAAATTTTTATGGTTTTTTTGTTTCAGAACTGGAAGGGAGAACTGGACCTTCAGAAACTTTTTCTCTCTTCGGGGCATCTTTTTTGAATACAAATTTTTCAATTGCTTCCTTTTTATATAGAAATTTAAGTTTAGGTCTGACAATAAAAAATGTGTATGAAAAAATAGATACTTTCAGTTCTTCTTCTTTTGCTTTTGATTTTGGTTTTGTATATAAACCTGAAATATCTTTCTTTGAAATTGGAGGTGTTTTATCTAATTTTGGAAGTAAATTGAAATTGAAATCTGAAAATTATGAATTACCTTCATCTTTAAGACTTGGAGCTGGTTTTTATTTTAAAGATTTAAAATTTGCCCTTGAAGTTTTTAAAATATTAAAAGAAAACACCGAGTTTCATACAGGGTTTGAATATCTCATAAAAGATATACTTTTTTTGAGAATGGGTTATAAAACAGGCTATAAAGATGCCTATTCTTTAGCTGGTTTAACTTTTGGTTTTGGACTAAAATATTCTGGTTTTAATTTTGATTATGCTTTTGAACCCTATGGAGATTTTGGTAATATCCATAGATTAAGCTTTGGAATGAATTTTAAACCTTTAAAGATAAAATTTCCCGAGAAGAAGAAAGAACCTATCATTGAACCAAAGCCGGAACCAGAAAAAATTGTTGTTAAAGAAGTTAAACCCCTTTATCCCTTTAATCTTGATTCACTTTATTTAAAAGCTGTTAAAGAGTATGAAAATAAAAATTTTATAAGTTCCTATAAGTTTTTTATGGAGATAATTTATATAGATAAAACATTTAAAAATTCATATAACTATTTTGTTGAAATAAAAGGTAATCTTTTAAAGAACAAGATTGAGCTTGCTATATCAGAATATGATAAAAATCTTACTGCTTCTAATTATCTTGATGCTTATTCTGTTATTAAAAACTCTTACGAAACTCTTGAAAAACCTGAAATTCTTGGTCATAAATTAAAAGAAATAGAAGAGATAATTTTGAGAAAAACACAAATTAAAGAGGAAAGGGAATTTCTTTTTAATGCCTTGAAATTTTACACAGATAAAAGATACAGAGATGCAATAAATGAATTCAGAAAAATTAAAAAGAATGAAATTATTTCAGACTGGATTAAAAAGTGTGAGGAAAAAAGGGAAAGAAAAATTAAATCCCTTGAAAGAGATCTTGATTTTTACATAAAAAATGAAAATTACGAAAAAGCTTATGATGCTATACAGGAACTTGAAAATGAAGGTTATATTTCCTCCCAGTTGATGGTAACAAAGACAAGGATAGAAAATAAGCTTAAAGAAAAATCGAAAATTCTTTATGAACAGGCTATAAACATGGAAAAAAACAAAAAATTAGTTGAAGCTCTTCTTCTTGTGTCAAAATCTGTCAAAACATATCCCCTTGAAGAGTCAAAATTACTTGAAAGTAGAATTATTGAGAATTTTAAAGGAAATTTTAAACTTTATGAGGAACTTATGATATATTCAATTAAACTTTTTCATCAAGGAAATAATGAGGATGCTTTAATTTTATGGGAAAAGGCTGAAAATATTAACCCTTCTGATGAAAGAATATCCTATGTGAAAATCTTTAGAAACCTTTAATTTGTAAGAAATAGTTCTGGATAGCCACCTATAGGTAAGGAAGTTCAGGGTTATCAAAAATTAATTTAAAATTTTATATCTAAATTCGTATTTTATGTTATTAAAATTTTTTCCATTTATTTCTACATAAGGGTAAATGAAATAATTGAGTGGTTCATCTTTTTGAGGAGGTTCAAGAACTATATCCCTTCCCCTTGTAAAACTTATTCTATAAGGGTCAAGTCTACCAAAATAATAATCCTTTAGTTCATTATTTTTATCCGCTTCTGAAATATCAACCGGAAACCATTTCCCCTTGTTATAAAAATAAGCCCAGCAATGATACCCATTTATTTTGCCCTCCTTTTTTTCCCTTGGAATAGAAAATCCAATTTCAAAAAAACTGGGAATTTTTAAACTTCTTGCGAGTCCAATAAAAAAGGAATGAAAATCTGTGCAGTTTCCTTTCTTATACTTACAGGCATACCAGAAGTCTCCCCTTCCCCAACCTTCACCACTTTTATCATAGGTCATATAGAAAAGTGTATAATTATAAAGTATTTTTGCTATTTCAAAATTATCTACCTTTTTTCCATTAATTATATTTTTTGCGATTTTAATTGTGCTGTCATTAATAGGTATCAGTCTATCAGGTTTTAAAAAAATAGATAAATCAGAAAATTCATTCTTAATTTCCCTTGATTCATATCTCAAAATCAAAAATTTTAATTCAATATTCAGTTCCCTTTTTTTATTACTTCTTAAAAAGAGTACTCTATTTTTATACCTTTTTTCCAGATTTATACTGTAAGGTAATTCCGATTTTATTTCTTCTTTTAAAATCTTCTGTTCTGAACTTTCTAAAGGTAAAGGTATCCATAAATTCAATTCTGAATTCTCAGGGATATCAAATAATGAGACACTGTAACTTATCTCTACTTTTAATGAATCTAAATTTAACAAAACCAAAAGAAAAAAATTTTGCATAATTTATTTAATAATTTTTTTTAAATTTTTAAATCTTTTTCAGATTTTCTTCAATATCAGAGTAATCAGGTTCGCTTGAAATTTCTGGGACAAGTTGAATGTATCTTATTATATCATCTTTATCAATTATGAAAACACACCTTGCAAGAAGACCATTTTCCTTGATAAGAACACCATAATTTTTCCCAAAGGATTTATCTTTAAAATCAGAAAGAGTAATTACATTATTTACTCCATTAGCTCCACACCATCTCTTCTGGGCAAAAGGAAGGTCCATACTTATGGTTATGAAAATGTATTCAGGAGATTCAAATTTTTTCATCATTTCAGAAATTTTTTTAGTTTCAGTTGAGCAAACAGGAGTATCAAGAGAAGGAACAGAAGAAATTATTTTTATTTTACCCTCAAAACTTTTAAGAGATTTTAAAGAAAAATTTTCATCAAGGGCAATAAATGAAGGAGCGCTTTTTCCCTTTTCAGGAAGCTCCCCTTCAAGAATTAAAGGATTTCCTCTTAAAGTAACTCTATTCATTTTAATTCTTTTATTTTTTCTCCCTCATATTTAAATCTTTCTTTGCCAGATATCTTATGAATTTTGATATCAACAACCTTAAGACCCATCATATCTTCTTTTAACCAGAAATCTATATCAAGTATTGTTTCCCCGTCTGCTACTTTAAAATCAGAACACATAAAATACGTTCCATCACTTAGAACCCTAACTTCTTTATGAAGTTCTTTAAAATTCAATTTCCATACTTGCTTAAGTTCTGGATCCCATATTAAAAAGTATCCTCCTTTGAGTTTTGAATCTGTGTTTACATAATCGGTTATCGCCCTTTTTACATCATCAGGTCTTATTTTTTCGAGCCTACCAGGATGCTCACCTGGATGTTCCTGGGCTATTAAATTTAAGGAAATTAAATTTGAGGAGATAAAGAAAATAAAAAATGTTAAAAATTTCATAATTACTTCCTTTATTAAATCTGGATTTGAACCTGATCTATATTATAACATGCATTTATAATAATTTCAAATTTAGATTTTTTAAAAAATTTATTACTAACCTTTGAAAAGAATTTTGAGTATAATTTATAATTCTAAAAATGAATGTTAAAAAAAGTTTGTTAGAACTTATTGGCAAAACTCCTCTTGTGGAACTAAGTGAAAGATTTAAAGGTGATATAAGGACGAGAATATTTTTAAAGCTTGAGTTTATGAATCCCGGTGGAAGTGTTAAGGATAGAATTGGAATAAAGATGATTGAGGAAGCGGAGAGAAAAGGACTTATAAAAGAAGGTGCAACTATTATAGAGCCCACATCAGGAAATACAGGTGTTGGTCTTGCGATTGTTTGTGCAATAAAGGGTTATAAGATGATATTTACAATGCCTGATAAGGTAAGTAAAGAAAAGGAAATGCTTTTAAGAGCCTATGGCGCTGAAGTTATAAGGTGCCCAACAGAAGTTCCTCCTGAGGATGAGAGAAGTTATTATAAAGTTGCAGAAAGATTAGCAAAGGAGATAGAAAATTCTTTTTTGCCCAATCAGTATGCAAATCCCTTCAATCCCTTGGCCCATTATTTAACAACTGGACCTGAAATATGGGAGGATACAGATGGTAAAATTACTCATTTTGTTTGTGGAATTGGAACAGGTGGAACTATTACAGGTGTTGCAAAATTTTTAAAAGAAAAGAATCCCCGAATAAAAGTTATAGGAGTTGACCCGGAAGGCTCTATTTATCATGAATTATTTTATAATACTAAAGGTGAGATTCATCAGTATAAAGTGGAGGGTATAGGGGAGGATTTTTTGCCTTCTACCTGTGATTTAAGTTTGATAGATGAGATTATAGTAGTTGATGATAAAACTTCCTTTGAAACAGCAAGGAGACTTGCAAGAATAGAGGGAATATTAGCAGGAGGTTCATCAGGTTCAGCAGTATTTGCGAGCTTAAAGGTAGCAAAAGAGCTTGATGAAAATTCAATTATTGTTGTAATTTTACCCGATACAGGTAGAAATTATCTTTCAAAATTTTATGACGATGAATGGATGAAAAAGGAGAAATTTTTATGAGATACAATACAAAACTTATTCATATTGGTGAGGAACCAAATTTAAAAGAGGGTGGAACGGGTGACGTGGTTATTCCGATTCACCTTTCAACAACCTTTGCAAGAAAGGAAGCAGAAAAACCAACAGCAGGTTATGAATACTCAAGAACAGGTAACCCTACAAGAGATTCTCTTGAAAAAAAACTTGCAGTTCTTGAAAATGCAAGGTTCGCCTTAGCTTTTTCTTCAGGAATGGCTGCGGAAAGCACCTTACTTTTAACTCTTTTAAAATCAGGTGATCATATAATTGCCTTTGATGATTTATACGGTGGAACAAAGAGGCTTTTTAAAATTTTAAGTGAAAATTATAATATTGAAGTAAGTTATGTGGATGCAAGGTTTTTGGATAATGTTAAAAGGGCAATAAAGAAAAATACAAGATTGATATGGCTTGAAAGCCCCACAAATCCCCTTATGAAATTGTGTGATATAAAAGAAATATCAAAAATTGCAAAAGAAAATAATATTATAACAGTCCTTGATAACACCTTTTTAAGTCCTGTTTTTCAGAAACCACTTGAACTTGGAGCTGATATTGTTATTCACAGTACTACAAAGTATATAAACGGCCACTCTGATTCTGTTGGTGGAGCAATTATGCTTAATGATGAAAAAATTTATGAAAAATTAAAATTCAATCAGAATGCAATTGGTGCAATACTATCACCCTTTGATTCCTATATGGTAATAAGGGGTATAAAAACTTTAACTTTAAGGATGTTAAAACATGAAGAAAATGCAAAAAAAATTGCTGAGTTTCTTGAAAATCATTCTAAAGTAGAAGAGGTTTATTATCCTGGTTTAAAATCCCACCCACAACACGAACTTGCTTTAAAACAGATGAAAGGTTTTGGCGGTATGCTTTCCTTTGAGATAAAGGGAAAATTAAAAGATGCAAAAAAATTTGTTGAAAGTTTAAAAATATTTTCCCTTGCTGAATCTCTTGGAGGTGTTGAATCCCTTATAGAAATTCCTTATATTATGACACACGCCTCTCTATCAGAGGAGGAAAAAAAGAAAGTAGGTATAGGAGAAAATCTGATAAGAGTTTCAGTTGGTATAGAGGATGTTGAGGATCTTATAGAGGATTTAGAAATTGCTTTTTCTAAGATTTCATAATTCTCATTGAGTTTAAAATTGCAATAATAGAGACACCCATATCAGCAAAAACTGCTTCCCACATTCTGGCAATTCCAATTGAACCCAAGTATATAAAAAGTAATTTTATTAAAATTGCGAAGATGATGTTCATAAAAACTATATTTTTAGTTTTCTTTGAGATTGAAAAGAGTTTTTTTATTTTTGATAAATTGTCATCCATTATAACAATATCTGAACTTTCAATTGCAGCATCCTGTCCAATAGCTCCCATTGCTATTCCCACATCTGAAATTGCTATGGCAGCAGCATCATTTATTCCATCTCCAAGAAAAGCAACTTTGTGACTATTTTTTAAATTTTCTATTTCTTTAACTTTTTCTTCTGGTAAAAGTTCCGCTTTAAAAAAGTCAAGGTTTAGTTTTTTACTTATTTCCTCTGCAACAAATTTTTCATCTCCTGTTAGCATACCTATTTTAATTTTTAGTTTTTTTAAATTTTCAATCACTGATTTTGCTTCCTTTCTGATTTCATCTGAAATAGTTATATATCCAGCATAAACATTATCAACAACTACATGGACAGTAGTTCCGTCTCCCTTACATATTTCATGACCTATATTATTTTCATGAAGAAATCTATCACTTCCAACTAAAACATTTCTTCCTTTAAATTTAGCCTTTATTCCAAGTCCAGGTTTTTCACTGAATTCTTCCATTTCAATATTTTTTATCTCTTTTCCATAATATTCTTTTATTGCTTTTGCAATTGGATGATTTGAGTTTGCCTCCGCATAGGCTGAGATCTCAAGAATTTCTTCCTTTCTAAAACCATTAAAATTTTTTATATCCCTGACCTTAAAAACACCTTCTGTGAGTGTTCCTGTTTTATCAAAAAGAAAAAATTTGATTTCGTTTAAAATATCAAGGTAATTTGAACCCTTAACAAGGATTCCATTTTTTGAACAGGTCCCTATTCCGACAAAGTAGGAAAGGGGAACACTTATCACAAGAGCACAGGGACAGGATATAACAAGGAGGACAAGGGCTCTGTAAATTGAATCTCTTATTGTTATATCAGTTGTTAAGGGTAAAAGAAAAGCTATAAGAAAACTTATAATTAAAACGAAGGGAGTGTAATATTTTGAGAATTTTGTTATGAATTTTTCAGGATTTGCCTTTTTTTCCTTTGCTTTTTCAACAAGATCAAGTATCTTATTTATGCTGGATTCTTTAAATTCTTTTAAAACTTTAATTTCAAGGACACTTTCTTTATTTATAACACCTGCACTTATTTCATCCCCCTTTTTAAAAAATTTAGGGACTGATTCACCTGTTAAAGGAGATGTATCAACATAGGATTCACCTTTAATTATAATTCCATCAAGTGGAACTTTTTCCCCTGGTTTAACAATTATAATTTCTCCAATTTTTACTTCTTCTGGTTTTATTCTGACTACACTATCACCCCTTTTAATATTTGCGAAGTTTGGTTTAAGTTCAAGGATCTTTTTTATTCTTCTTTTTGATCTTTGAATTGAAATACTTTGTAAAAATTCTCCTACTCTATAAAAAAGGGCAACAAGAACAGCTTCTTCTACTTCATTTATTAAAATTGCTCCAATTGTAGCCACCGACATTAAGGTATTTTCATCAAAAAACTTCCCTTTTAAAATATTTTTTATTGCTCTTCTTATTATTGGTTCACCTGAAATTATGTAAGCAATTAAAAGAATTATTTTTTTAAAAATTAGTAATCCAGTTACGAATAAAATTAAAGAAATTAAAATTATAATTATCTCCTTTATATTTTTCTTTTTTTCTTCTAAATCTTCCTTTTTTATTTCAATATCACATTTTTCGCAACAGTTTTTTCTTTTCATTTTATTTTAAAAATTTAAAAATTGTTTCCGTAAGTTCCTCAATAATTTCCTCTTTATTTATATTCCTTTTAAAAGATTGAGATACATGAAGCTTTATGTGGGATTCCATTATAATAAGTGCCACCTTTTCAAGTGCCCTTTTTGCTGCGTTTATCTGATTTATAATTTCAGGACACTCCCTTCTTTCTTCTATCATTTTAATTATTCCTTGAATTTGACCTTCTATTTTTTTTATTCTTGGAAGCACTTCTTCCTTTGTTTTTTCATCCAGTTTCATTTTTTCCTCCTTATACTTTATAGGGGTATAGGGTAATTATAATATAAAATTTTTAGATTTTCAAGGAAGGTTTATATTTTTTTAGAAGCAGGGAATTTGTTACAACTGATATAGAGCTTAAGGCCATTGCTGCTGCTGACCATTCTGGTCTGAAAGGCACTCTAAATAATAAATAAAATAGTCCTGCTGCAAAGGGAATTAGTATTATATTATAAATCAAAGCCCAGAATATATTCTGTTTTATTTTGTTTAAGGTTTTAATAGAAAGTTCCATTGCAATTATAACATCTCTTAAATCATCCCTTAAAAGCACTATATCACCACTTTCAATTGCTATATCAGTCCCAGAACCTAAAGCGATACCTACATCCGCCTGTGTTAATGCAGGTGAATCGTTAATACCATCTCCAATAAAAGCAACAATTTCTCCTTTTTTCTGAAGTTCCTTTACTTTTTCCCTTTTTTCATGGGGTAAAACTTCTGCTATTACATTATCAATGGAAAGTTTTCTCGCAACCGCTTCACCAGATTTTTTTGTGTCACCTGTAATCATATAAACCTTTTTCTTCTTTTTTTTGAGATAGGAAATTATTTCTTTTGCGTTTTCTTTTATTCTGTCACTAACTGATATTATTCCTTTTAGTTTACCATCAATTGCTACTAAAAGTAGAGTTTTTGCCTCTTCTTCCAGTTTTTCTATTTCCTTTTCTATTTGTTTATTTATTTCAATTTTTATCTCCCTTAAAAAATTTTTATTTCCAATATAAACTTCCTTTCCCTTGATTATTGCTCTTATACCTTTTCCAGGAAAGCTTTCAAATTTTTCAGGTTCTATTAAGTTTATTTTAATTTTTTCAGCATAATTTAAAATAGCCTTTGCAAGTGGATGCTCTGAATTTTTTTCAGCAGATGCAGCATAAAGTATAAGTTCTTCCTCCTTTATATTATTAAATGTTATAACACTTTCAACTTCTGGTTTTCCTTTTGTTAATGTTCCGGTTTTGTCAAAAATTATTGTATTAATTTTCTTTAAGGTTTCAAGAGCTTCACCATTTCTTATAAGTATTCCAAGTTCAGCACCTTTTCCTATTCCTGCAGTTATTGCAGTAGGAGTTGCAAGACCAAAGGCACAGGGACAGGCTATGACAAGAACTGATATAAGAGATATAAAGGCAAATAGGGAAGGTGGCATTATATTAGCATTTCCAAAAAATCTCCAGAAAATGTAAGAGGAAATTGCTATAATAAGGACAACAGGAATAAAATATGTCACAATTCTGTCAGCAAGCTTTTGTACCTGTGGTTTTGTATACTGTGCTTCTTCAACAAGTTTTATAACCTGTGAGAGGAATGTTTCTTTAAAATCTTTTGTAACTTTAATTTTTAAATAACCATTCTGATTTATTGTTCCACCTATAACTTCATCACCTTTTTTCTTAAATTCAGGAATTGGTTCACCCCTTACCATTGATTCATCAAGGAAACTCTCTCCTTCTATTACAATCCCATCTGTTGGTATTTTTTCACCAGGTTTAACTAACACAATATCTCCTGGTTTAACTTCTTTTATTGGAATTTTTAACTCTTTACCATCTTTCAAAACTGTTGCCTCTTTTGGTCTTAAATCTATAAGTTTTTTTATGGCTTCCCCTGTTCTATTTTTTGCTAAATTTTCAAGGAGTCTTCCGAGGGTTAAAAAGGCTGCAAGGAGTACGCTTGCCTCATAAAAATTATAGTTTTCTGGAATGATTTTAAAAGTAGCAAGAAGGCTTGAGATAAAACTTGAGCCTATTCCGATAGCATACATAACATCCATATTTAAATCTTTATTTTTAATTCCATTTAAAGCTTTTTTGAAAATTGGACCACCTACATATAACATAAGGGGGGCTGCTATTAATAACTGAAGGAAAAGTAAACCTTTAAAATTTTTGAAGTTTAGTCCCAGATATTCTCCATACATTAAGAATAAAAGTAAAATTCCGCCACCAAATCCTGTATAAACTCTTTTTTTAAGTTTATCTATGTATTTCTTTTTTTCTTTTTCATCTATTTCATAACCTTCATCAGAGGAAATTCCCAGAAATTTATAACCTATATCATCAATTCTTTTTTTTATGTTATCTATTTTTAAAAAATTCTCATCATAAGTAATTATTGCGCTTTCAGTTGCTAAATTTACATTAACATTTAAAATTCCCTTTAAATTTTTTAAAGAATTCTCCACTCTCCTTACACAACTTGCACAGGTCATTCCACCGATTTTAATTTTTATTTGTTTTTTCTTATTTTCCATTTTATATTTTACCTTGATTATACTTAAAATACAAGATATAAATATTTTATAAAGGGGAGGTAAAAATATGCTTTTAAGTTTAATTATTATATCTTTTGCTTCAAAACTCGAGAAAGGTAAAATAGTTTTCAGAACGGAAAATGCATATACAGGTTATTTAATACCTGCGGAAATAAAGGTTTTTAAAGATGGGAATTTAAAGGTTAAGGTAAAAACTGATGGATTATATACTTTCTCCTTACCTTCAGGAGAATATGAGTTTTATTTTTCCTCAGAAGGTTATTCACCTATTGAAACTTATTTTTTCATTACTCCTCAAGAAAGTTTAAATGTAACGGTTTATCTTTCCCCGTTAAAAAGAGAAAATTTATTTCCACCTGAAAGGGAAGGGTTAACAGGAATTCGCGGATATGTATCTGATGAGAAGGGTTTTCCTTTAAAAGATGTTGAAGTTCTTTTTAAAGGAAAAGATTTAAAAACAATTACTGATGAAAAAGGAATATTTGAATTCTGGATAGAATTACCTGAAGGAGATTATTCTTCTCTTGGCGAAATTCCGAGAGACACGGTAGTTTTGGAACTTAAAGGTTATAAAAAAGTTAAAAGGGAAATCCTTTTGATTCCGGAAAATTTAATATTAAAGATAAAGATGAAAAAAGGGAAAGGTGAAGAGATAATACCTGAAATAAGAGGAAAAGGAACAGGTGAAGAATTACCCCCTTCTCCTTATAGAGGATTTGAAGGTAAAAAAGAAGTAGGACTTTTCAGAACCCTTTTGGATCCGCCTCCTTCAATAAGAGTTGGAAAATCCTGTAGTTGCTGGACCTGTTCCGATGTTGTTGTTATGGATTTAGAATTTTATGTTTCAAGTGGACTTGATGATGAATGGATAGCTTCTTGGGGACAGCATACATTAAGGGCTGGCTCAATTCCATATAGAAGTTATGGAACATATTATGTTGTATACCCATACAGTCAAAATTATGATATATGTGATAATACATGCTGTCAGGTATGGGATGGAAGTGATATTTATTCAAGTTGCACCCTTGCTACTTATGTTACAAATGGAATTTTATTAGAAAAAAATTCTGATTATGCTCGTTCAGAATATTCTGCTGAAAACAACAACTGTGGATGTGGTGATGGGTATACTGGAACAGGAACAACCTGGCCATGTATATACGATCCTGTCTGTGCGGGATACACTTGTAATGGTCACGGAAGGGGAATGTGTCAATGGGGTTCAAGAAGATGGGCTTATTATCAGGGAAAGTTATGGAAATGGATTACAAATCACTATTATGAGCCAGGAAATATGTATTTAGCCTCACCGATGAAGATAAATTCAGTGAGTGTTTCACGGAATCAACTCACACCTGGTGATACTTTTGTAATTTATTATGACATTTATTCCTATTGTGAGAAAAAGCATGAAAATATTTTGCTTGGTGCTTCCCTTTATAATCCTGATGTGGGATTTATAGATGACCCTCAAAATGATTCTCTTGTTATAATTCCACCTCAAGTAAGTTCAAGGACAAGGATATTTGTAATTCCACAGAATACTCCTTATGGCTTATATGACCTCTGGACTGCCTTGTGGATTGATGTGGATGAAGATGGAAATATAACAGGTAATGATCTTGACCTTTACTTATTTATTCTTCAAGGTGCAATAAGTATACAGCCTGTTGGAATGGAAGAAAAGTTGCCACCCAATTTTTCTTTAATTTCTAACCTGCCCCGAAAATTTGGATTTATTAATATTTCATCAAGTGTAGAAGAGCAGAAAATAAATATTATCTTCAGTGTTCCCTCAAAAAGAAAAGCTAAGCTTGAACTTTTTGACATAAAGGGTTCAAAGATTTTAAGTATTTTTGAGAGAAGTTTTGAAAAAGGGATATATAGTTATTCATTCAATACAAAATTTTTAAAATCAGGAGTTTACTTTTTAATATTTCAAAGTGATAAAGGAGAAAAGGAGAGTATAAAAATTGAGGTTTTTAGATAATGTGTGGAATAACTGGTATAATATCTTTTAATAAAAAAATAGAGGAGGATGTAATCTATAAGATTACAGAAGCCCTTTACCACAGGGGTCCTGATGATAAAGGGATATACATTTCAAAGGATAAAAATGTATTTCTTGGTAATAGGAGACTTTCTATAATTGATCTTTCAGTTAATGCCCGTCAACCAATGCATAATGAAGATAAGTCCTTGTGGATAACCTTTAATGGTGAAATATACAATTATAAAGAGTTAAGAAATGAACTTTTAAAAAAGGGACATAAATTCATATCAAATTCTGATACAGAAGTAATATTACATCTTTATGAGGAGGAAAAAGAGGGCTTATTATATAAATTAAGAGGAATGTTTGCTTTTGCAATATGGGATGAAAGAGAAAAAAAATTATTTTTAGCAAGAGATAGAATGGGAATAAAGCCCCTTTATTATTATAAAGATGATAACTTTTTTATTTTTTCTTCTGAAATAAAAGGGATAATAAATTCAAATATTATTGAAAAAAACATTGATTTTCAAGGTATTGAAAGTTACTTAATTTTTGGCTTTATACCTTATCCCTATACAATTTTGAAAAATATAAAATTTCTTGAGCCAGGTTCTTATATTGTGTTAAAGGATAAGGAAATAAAAAAAGAGAAATACCTTATAATTAAACCTGAAAAATCTATAAAGGATTACAAGAAATTAAAAGAAAATCTATATGATATTTTAGATGAGAGTGTAAAGCTTCACTTAATTGCTGATATACCTATAGGTCTTTTTCTTTCAGGGGGTTTAGATTCATCAACAGTCCTTTATTTTATAAGGAAAAATAATTACGGCAATTTTAAAACTTTTTCCCTATCTTTTAAAGAAAAAGAATTTGATGAAAGCAAAGATGCAAAATTTCTCTCAAAAATATTTGAAACAGAGCATTACGAATATGAAATAAGTTCTTATGAAGTAAGAAAAGAAATAGAAAAATTTTTAACCTTTATGGACTCTCCTACAATTGATGGTTTAAATACATATTTTATTTCAAAATTAGCAAGGGAAAATGGAATGAAGGTATGTTTATCCGGGCTCGGCGGAGACGAAATTTTTGGAGGATATTCATCTTTTTTTTATATTCCAGTAGCTTTAAAACTGAAAAAATTCAATTTACCTTTTAATTTTTTATCAAAATTTTTAAAGCCCGATAAAAAGGAAAAATTTTCCTATTTTATAGCAAACCCGGACTTAAAAGGTGCTTTTTTAACAACAAGAACAATTTTCCCAATTTATAAATTGAAAAAAATTATTAAATATAAAGAATTGAATTTTGACCCTGTGAAATATGTATCCTTTATTTTAAATGAAGAAACAAAAAACAAATGGAGTTTGAAAAATAAAATCTCAGTTCTTGAATTGAGAATTTACATGCATAATCAACCTTTAAGAGATACTGATATTTTCAGTATGTGTCACAGTTTAGAAGTAAGAGTTCCCTTATTAGATAATGTTCTTGTTGATTTTTCTTTTAAAATTTCTGATATGTATAAATTTAAAAAAAGGATTCTTAAAGAGCTTATGAAAAATTATTTACCGGAAAAAATTGTAAAAAAACCTAAAAGACCTTTTTCCTTTCCTATGGATAAATGGATAAGGGAAAACCTTTTGGATTTTGTAAAGGGTGGAATTTTTGACATAGAAAGTTTTTTTGATAAAAAAGAAATTGTAAAATTATGGGAAGAATTTGAGAATTTGAAAGTTAACTGGTCACAGGTCTGGTCAATTTGTATTCTAAATCATTATCTAAAAATCAATAATTTGTTATAAAAATTTTTTTATTTAGAATATAGATGAGATTCAAAGGGAACTTTATTCTGAACAACATAAGCTGCAGGACATTTTTTGTCAGCTTCATTTTTTATTTCCTGTAAAATTTTAGCATCTGCTTCACTTTCTACTTCCAATTCAATCCACACTTTTTCAACAACAGGTCCTTCTTCTATTTCAAAGACAGATTTCATATTAACAATTGAAGCACCTCTTGCCTTTAATTTTTTTATTTCAACACCTTTAGAAGCAGCAATTGTCATAAAGGTTGTAGCATAACAGGATATCATGGCAAATACACAGTATTGAACAGGATTTGGAGCGTTACCCCTACCTCCTGATGGTGGTGGCTGGTCAGTTATTAAATTTAGCTTACCATTAGGAAATTCAATTTCTGATTTAAATTGACCTTCAAAGCTGAAAATCCATTCACCCTGAACTTCAAAGGATTTTTTGTCTGGGAATTCTCCCCTTAAAATCTGTTCCCTTGTTTTATTTAAAGAATCAAGGTTTATGTTATTCATTTTTACATCCTCTTTATTTTAATGGAAATTTTTCCTTAAGCATTTTATAAAACTCTTCCCCACAGAACCAGGGAAAATCAGGAGCTCCTTCAACTTTTATTTCACCATCTATCACAATTGTAGGAACTGCTTTTATTCTGTATTTTAAAATTTTTTCTTTTATTTCCTTATCTAATTTATTAAGGTTATATATTTCCATTTTACATGAAGAGCATTTTCCTAATTCCACAATGTTTATAACATCCCTGCATAAGGGACAATCTGCTGAAAAAATTTCAATAATATGACTTTTATTCATATTATAATTTTAACATTGAAATTTAAATTTTTTCACTTTATTATAAAGTAGAGGGGAGGTGAATTATGAAAAAGGCATTTTTAAGTGTAATAATTTTTATTTTAATAATTTTTTTCATAATGTCCTGTGAAGGGGGAGTAGAGGTAATAAAAAATGAACTTGAACTTTTAGATTACAATTATTCAGGGTGTATTAATTCTTTTTCCACTTTTTCACCAGAAACAGCAATTGTAGACATAAGAATTTCCGGCTTGAGGTTAAAGGTGATTCATAAAAATGCAATGTTAAACTGCTGTCCTGATACACTTCGATTAACTCTGATTTCTCATAATGATACAATTATATTATATGAAGATGATTGTATTAATAACAGAGGTGATATGGGATGCGATTGTATGTGTGAATATATAATGGAAGCTGAGATAAAAGTTCCAAAATATGGAAAATATATATTAGAGATAAGAAGCTCATATTTCCCTTTTCTTATATTTAGAAAAGAAATAAATGTTGTCCCCCCCGATAATAGATACTCTTTGAGAAAATTTTAATACCAAAATAGTGAAATTGGGAAAAATAACCTTGCAGATTTTAAGTTATTATTTTCTTGTTCTGAATTTTGACATAAAATCACTTTCCATATTTTTATATTTTTCGTATTGATTCATATGTGGTATATCTTCATCACACATTGCTTTTTTTGAGAGAAAAATTGTATACTTTATATCAGAAAAGGACAAATAAAGTTTATAAATTATTTGTGTAAATCTTTTTTTCTCCAAATAAAATATATTGCAGGGTATACTATAAGTTCCATTAAAAAAGAGGTAAAAATTCCACCTACCATAGGAGCAGCAATTCTCTTCATAACATCTGCACCAATTTCATGAGTCTGGGACCACATAATGGGTAAAAGACCGATAAAAGTTGTAAAAACTGTCATTATCTTCGGTCTTATCCTTTTAACAGCCCCATAATGAATAGCTTCCTTTAAATCTGAAATATTTTTAAGTCTTCCGCTTTTTTTCGCTTCTTCATAGGCTAAATCAAGGTATAAGAGCATAAAAACACCCGTTTCAGCATCAACACCTAAAAGTGCTATTATCCCAGCCCATACTCCTATACTCAAGTTGTATCCTAAAATATATAAAGCCCAAACAGCACCAATAAGGGAAAAGGGAACAGCAAGAAGAACTATAAAGGTTTTTGTATAAGAACCTGTGTTTATATATAAAAGAAGAAAAATTATAAAAAGTGTCAGTGGAACTATAAGAGTCATTCTCTTTTTTATTCTTTCCATATACTCATACTGACCGCTAAAAACGAGAGTATAACCAGCTGGAAGTTCTAATTTTTCTCTTAATATTTTTTTTGCCTCATTAACATAGGAACCAAGATCTCTTCCAGCAACATCTATATATACATAACCAGCTAACCTTCCATTTTCATCCCTTATCATACTTGGACCAAGAATAATATTTATTTCTGCAAGTTGTGTAAGGGGAACCTGAAATCCCTGTGGAGTAGTAATATAAACCTTCTTTATTTTTTCAATATCCTGTCTTAGATCAAAGGGATACCTAACATTAACTGGAAACCTTTCCCTATTTTTTATTATCTGTGTAATATTTTCTCCTCCAATTGCAGACATAAGGGTCATCTGAACATCTTTAATCTTTAAACCATACCTTGCTATTTCTTCTCTTTTTAAAATTATATCCAGAAAGTATCCACCTGAAACCCTTTCAGCAAAAATGCTTCTTGTTCCTTTTAAATTTATTAAGATTTTTTCGATCTCTTTACCAATTTCCTCTATCTTTTTTAAATCATCACCGTAAATCTTTATGCCCACAGGTGTTCTTACACCGGTTGTAAGCATATCTATTCTTCCTTTTATTGGCATAGTCCAGGCATTAACCTGTCCTGGAATTCTTAAAGCTTTATCCATCTCATCAATAAGTTCTTCCCAGGAAATTCTATCAGGCCATATAATTCTGAAAGGTGGTTTTAAAAATTCAGGTAAAATATTTGAATACCATCTTTTTTTCTCTCTCCATTTATCTTGCGGTTTCAATAAAACAGTTGTTTCCATCATAGAAAGGGGAGCAGGATCAGTGGAAGTTAATGCTCTTCCTGCTTTACCAAAAACCCTTTCAACTTCAGGAAATGTTTTTAATATTTTATCCTGAATCTGTAAAAGTTTTGCAGCCTCTGTTATAGAAATACCCGGGGGAGTTGTGGGCATATATAATATAGAACCCTCATTTAAAGGAGGCATAAATTCACTACCGAGGGATAAAAAAAAGGGAATTGTTATTAAAAATATTAAAATAGAAGATAAGATAATAATTTTTGGTCTTTTTAAAATAAAATTTAAAACTGGTTCATATATTTTGAATAAAAATCTTGAAATTGGGTGTTTTTCTTCAGTTCTTATTTCACCCACAAAAAGAGTGTTTAATAATTTATTTATCCATATGGGCTTTAAATTAAATTTTTTGAGTCTTATTAAAAGAGTGATAAGAGCAGGTGAAAGAGTAATAGCAAGAATTGCTGAAAAGAACATGGCAAAGTTTTTAGTAAAGGCAAGTGGTTTAAAGAGTCTGCCTTCAAAAGCTTCAAGGGCAAAAATAGGAGTAAAAGAAACTGCTATAACAAGAAGTGTAAAAAAAGAAGGTCTTCCCACCTCTTTTATGGCATTTATCATAACCTCTCTGTAATTTGCCACTTCTCCACTTTCTTTTAAAATAGAAAGTTTTTTATGAACATTTTCCACAACTGCTATTGCTGCATCTACCATTGCCCCTATTGCAATTGCAATCCCCCCAAGACTCATAATGTTACTGGTCATTTTCATGTAATACATGGGAATAAATGAGATAATAACGGCAATTGGTAATGTTAATACAGGAATTAAGGAAGATGAAAAATGAAATAAAAATATAATTATCACAAGACTTACAACGAGCATTTCTTCAAAAAGTTTTCTTTTTAATGTTTCTATACTTTTAATAATTAAATCTGACCTGTCATAGGTTATTACAAGTTCAACACCATCAGGCAATTTTATCTCTTTTAATTTTTCCTTCACTCTTTTTATTACATTTAAAGCGTTTTCTTTATATCTCATCACAACTATTCCCCCAACAACTTCTCCCATTCCATCAAGCTCTACAACACCCCTTCTTATGTCAGGACCAAGCTTTACCTCTGCAACATCCTTTACTCTAACAGGAACACCATCCTCTCTAACCTTTAATACAATATTTTCTATATCTTTAATGTCTTTTATATAACCCCTTACGGTAATCATATACTCGATGCCGGAAAATTCTATAAGTCTTGCCCCTATCTCCTCGTTTGAAGCTTTTACAGCTCTTGATATTTCATCAATTGAAATACCAAGTGAAGCAATTTTTACAGGGTCAACTATAATCTGATATTGCCTCACAAAACCACCTACAGATGCAACTTCTGCAACACCTTTAACTGATTGTAAAGCATATTTTAAATGGAAATCCTGAAATGTTCTTAATTCATCAAGGGAGTGTTTACCACTTTTATCAACAAGTGCATATTCGAATACCCATCCAAGACCTGTTGCATCAGGACCTATCTCCACTTTAACATCAGAAGGCAAACTTGGAATTATTTTGGAAAGGTATTCAAGAACTCTTGAGCGAGCCCAGTAAATATCCGTTCCGTCTTCAAAAATAACATAAATGAAGGAAAAACCATAATCAGAAAAAGCTCTTATATCCTTGACCTTTGGAGCACCGAGAAGGGCTGTCACAACTGGATAAGTTACCTGATCCTCGACTATCTGGGGTGGTCTATCCCATCTTACAAAAACTATGACCTGGGTATCTGAGAGGTCAGGTAAAGCGTCAAGTGGAATATTTCTTATTGCCCATATTCCCCATAAAATTGAAAAAACTACACCAAGGAATACAAAGAATCTTTTTTTTGCCGAGTATTCAATAATTTTTTCTATCATTTCAGTGCCTTTTATGGATTTATTTACCGCTTAAGCCCATCTGTAAAAGGGCAGCTTTTAAACTGGATTCAGAATCGATCAAAAAATTAGCAGATGTAACAACAACTTCACCTTCTTTAACACCATCTATAACCTCATAAAAATCCTCATCAGATATTCCTAATTTAACTTCTCTTGGTTCAAACGTGCCTCCACCTTTATCCACAAAGACAATATTTCTTTCTCCTGTATATAAAACAGCACTTTTTGGAATGACAAGTTTTTTCCCGTAATTTACTTTTATTTCAATATTAACATACATATTGGGTTTTAAACTAAAATCTTGATTTGGAATTTCTACCCTAACTTTCGTTGTTCTTGTTTCAGGATTGAGATAAGGATAAATATAATTTACCTTTCCTTTAAAAATCTTTTCTGGAAAATAGGAAAGAGTTATAAAGGCTTCATTCCCTTTTTTTATGAGATTTACTTCATATTCATAAATTTCACCGTAAACCCATACTTCTCTTAAATCTGCGATTCTGTATATAGTCATTCCGGGTCTTACTTCCATTCCCTCAAAGATTTCTTTTTTTATAATGAAACCTTCATAGGGAGAATAAAATGTAATGGTTCTTCTATCTTCTTTATCTTTTAATATTTCTTCAATCTGAAAATCTCTTATTCCCCAGATGTTAAATTTCTGTTTAACATTTTTTAAAAGTAAGGTATCCTTTTTCTCATAGGCAAGTTTTAATTCCTTTATGCTCTGATAAATATCAGGCGAGTAAATCTCAAAAAGTTTATCATTTCTTTTAACATACATACCTTCATAACCTGCATAAAGTTTTTCAATCCATCCACCAAATTTAAGGTTGATTTCATATATGTTACTTTCCTTGTAGTCGACCTTACCGTAAGTTTTAATGAGTTTTTCTAAATTTTTAATTTTTACGGTATCCTTTTTAACACCAATTAAAAGTTGTTTTTCAGGTGGAATTTTTACCTCTGCAAGTCCTAAGGATGTTTCTGTTTCAACTCCTTTCTCCTCAATTTTGCTTCCTTCGGGTTCTTCATGTCCTTTATGTTCCATCCCTTCCTCATAGGGTTCCCATCTACTATTCTTATAAATCATTTTTCTTTCGACAAGTGTCATTCCGCATATTGGGCAATCTCCTTTCTTTTCCTGAATAATTTGAGGGTGCATAGGACACTGGTAAAGGGTTCTTATTTCACCTTCCTTTGGAGTTTTTTGCTGAGACCTGCAGGATGATATGTAAAGGAATATTGAAAATAAACTTAAAAATAGAAAAATTTTTTTCATTTTTTATCCTCTATTTTTGGTGTTTTTTTCTCCTTCGTAAATTTCCCATTTGCCATTTTTATAAATCATTTTCTTGGGTTCAAGTTTCATTCCGCAGATCGGACATTTTCCTTCTTTTTCCATAATAACTTCTTTGTGCATGGGGCAAATATATAAAGTCTTTATTTCTCCTTCCTTAGCTTTTATTTCAGAAGTTTTTGGAGAGCATTTACTCTCTTTGGAAGGGCAGCAGGTTTTTTGCATTTCCTTTTTACCTTCTGAATGGGTTTCATGTTGAAACCCGTATAGATTTATATATATTGAAAGGGTTAAAACCCCTGTGAGTAAAATAAATTTTTTCATAATTTACCTCCTGTTATTTCTTCAATTTTTGATTTTATTTTTAAAAGTTCAGTTAAAATCATAAAGTAATCTATTTTTGATTCATAAAGCATTTTTTCACTTTCTAAATAAAATAAAAAGTCTAATTTTCCTGAAATGTAACCTGCTTCTGCACTTATAAAGGATTCTTCAGCTTTTGGTAAAATTTTATCTTTAAAAATTTTTAATCTTTCAAGTTTTGATCTATAAAGGGATATAAGAGAGGCTAACTCCTGCTTTAATTCAAGTTTTGTATTTAGAAGTTCCCATTTTGAATTTTTTAGTTTTGCATTTTTTTCTTTTATCTCGTAAAATTCCCTGAAAAATAGAGGAATTTCAAAAGAGAGAGCAATTTTTTTCTCACCTGTTTTTGTATTATAAAGAAGTTCTGGCATCGGGTCAGGAATTAAATTTTGATAAGATAAAATTCTTTCCTTATTTTTTGCTTTTACATCAAATTCCATTGCCTTTAAAAGCGGATTTTTTTCATAAAGAACCTCTATTAAAGAGTCTTCATTTATTTTTATTTCTTCAAAATTGACTTCTTCGGTTATTTCAGGAATTTTGTCTATATTTAAAAGTTTCTTTAAATTTTCCCTTATTTTTATTTTTTCTGATTCAAGGAGACTAAGTTCATTTTTAATTTTTTCAAGTTCAATCTGGCTTTTAAGAACTTCATATAAACTTGCTGAACCTGATTCATATTTCCTTTCAGCTATCTCTTTCATTTTATTCAAGATTTCTATTTGATTTTTAGTGATTTCAATTTTTTTGTTTATAAAGTAGTATTCATAAAAGTTCTCCTTGAGCTCTCTTATTATTTCAAGAATTTTTGCCTGATAGAGATAAAATTCCATTTTATACTCATCATTCGCCATAAGTCCTTCGGTTATTAATTTTGTTGGAAGAGGAATTTCTTGCATTATAGAGATATTTTCTTCCATGAACATTGCTCTAAAAGTAATCCTTGGATTTGGTGGAGTAAAAGATGGAAGAATTCTTGAACCTTTTTCCTTCAGTTTTTCATATGAAGATTTAATTTCAGGATTCTTCTCAAGGATAATATTAAGCGCCTCTTTTAACTTCAAAGTATCAGAAAAAAGTGTTAAGTTAAAAATAGTTAAAAAAATTAAGCCTTTCATACAATTCTACTATTCATTATAGTATTTAAATTTAAAAAATTTTTAAGGTTCATGGAATTTATAAGTGGCATAAGGTTTTTAGGTTTTGGCAGTCAATTCCGCAATTTTCTTTAAGGGGGAAGAAGGATATTAGAGTAATAAAAAGAGCGGAAAGGAAAAGAGTAAATAAAAAGAATTTTGTTTTACTTTTTCTGTTAGTACTCAGGGAGTCAATTCTTTTTAAGATAGGAGAAGATGTAAAACTAAAATTAAGATTTGAATTTAATATAAGGGATAATTTTGCAATTGTTTTAACAATATTTTCTTTTTCTGAAGTTTTTATCAGTGTATATTCATCAGAAGCAAGTTCAGCTATTTCTTCAAAGGTTTTTCTCAGTAAAAAGAAATGGGGTAAGTAGAAGAAGGTTTTTGAAAGAAGGCTAATTATAAGCTTTATGAAAGTATCTTTCTGTCTTATGTGGTTTATTTCATGGAGAAGGATTATTTTTCTTTCCTTTTTTGAGAGAGATTTCCATAAAGTCTTATCAATAAAGATAAAGGGTTTAAAGATACCATTTACAGAGATTCCCTCTTTATTTTTTCCATACAAAATTAAAGGTAATTTTTTGTATTTGAGTTCTTTTATAAGATATTTTGTTAATAAAATAAAAAACAAGGTAAAGGAAATTAAGGGGATAAAGAAAATTTTGTTATTCAAGGGAAGAGGACCTAAAATAAGACATTTTAAGTTACAGTCAAGAAAGGCTTTGTAGTAAATATAAAATGGTAAAAATGAAAGGATAAAAACTATTATCAGAAGGTAAGGGAATTTTTTTCTTAGATTGATTTTTGAAAAAGGTAGCTCTTTATAAACTAATATAATGATGGAAAGTATAATATAAAGTGTGAATGTTTTTATTAAAAAGTTCATTCTTTTAAATTTAATATTTCAATTAATTTTCTTTTTTCCTTTTCATTTAATTTAGTTTTTTTGATAAAATTCATAGCCACAAGATGAGGGACTTCTTCAAGGAGTGGGGAAAGTATTTCTTCTGTTTTTTTCTTTAGAAATTCTTCTTTGCTTATTACTGGAAAGTATAAATTTTTTTTACCAATTTTTTCTGATTTAACAATTCCTTTTTTTTCAAGGTTTTGCATTTCAGTAAGTATAGTTGTATATGCATAATTTTTCCCTCTTTTTTTAAATACCTCAAGTATATCCAAACAGGTTGCTTTATTTAAATCCCATAAAATATCAAGACATTCAGCCTGGAGCTCTCCAAGAAATAGTTTTAAAGATTTACTAAGTTTCATAGTAATAATATAGGGTTAAAAAAATAAAATTTCAAGTCCCGGTTTTTAGAAAATATGTTTAAAAGAATTTTGAATTTTAGAAATTTATAAGTTATAATATTAATTAATATATTAATAAAGAAATTTACATTATGAATTTTAGGGTCCAATTCCCTAAAAAATAAGGAGGGAGCGATGAGGTTTAAAATACCTGTAATACTTGGTATAATTGTTTTTATTATATTCAGTGGTTGTAAAAAAAAGGAATGTCCTCTTCAGCCTTCACCTCCCTCTCCCTCAGATTTAATTAAAAATTCTCTTCATGGAACAACAGCTGGTATGGCATACTGGTATTCCTCCCAGAATGGTGGTTTTGAAAATATATCCAATATACCTTATGATAACCTGACCTGTAAAAACTGTCATGTTGAATCTAATGCCTGTAATACATGCCATGTGAGGGAAGGGGATGTTCCTACTAATGCTTCTTGTTTAAATTGTCACGGAAGGCAGAAAGCTGAAATTTTGATGGGTTATACTGATGTCCATAGTTCAATGGGATTTGTATGTGCTAAATGTCATGGAGAGGAAGATGTTCATGGTGATGGTAAAACTTATAATTCAATGCTTGAAGGTGCTATTCATATAAAATGTTATGATTGTCATACTCAAATTGTATCTAATTCTGCTCATAATTCTCACCTTGGAGCCCTTGACAATTTTGAAGATGATAAACTTGATTGTTCAGCCTGTCATGTAAAAAGTGTTGTTACATGCTATAACTGTCATTTTGAATCTGAAGTGAATCAGGGTCAGAAAGTTGCATATGGCAGATTCCACGGCTGGAAATTTCTTGTAAAAAGAAATGGAAAGGTTCATGCCGGTAATATTATGTCAATAACTTATCAGGGTAAAGCTTTTGTTGTAATTGCTCCTTTTTATGGACACACCATATATAAACCTGATCCATCAACAATATGTGATGAATGCCATAATAACCCAATTGTTCAGGAATATAACTTAAACGGAACTATGACAGCAGTCTGGTGGAATTCTGATTCATTAAAACTAAAATATTTTAAAGGTGTTATACCTGTTCCTCAAGATTGGCGAACGAGTTTAAAATTCTCCTTTGTAACAAAAGATAATCAGGGTAATTGGATACATCTTAAAGATGATGCAGATCTGAAACAGATTCTTTTTGCTGAACCGCTTGATAGACTTCCACCACAGTTTTGATAGTATCTATTTAAAAGGGGCAAATATTTTGGGTTCAATTCCCTTTTTGCTCCTTTTTGTTTTTTTATCATAATTAATAATATAATTAATTTATTAATTTATGAAAAATGAAAATTTTCCTGAAATTTATTATATGCAGGCAGAGTTCTGTAAAACAATAGCACAGCCAAAAAGATTGCTTATACTTGAAACCCTTTCTAAAGGACCGAAAACTATTAAGGAGCTTTCAAAGGAGTTGGGATTATCCCCGCCAAATATCTCTCAACATGTTAAAGCACTTTATGAGAAGGGGATTTTAGAAAAAATAAGAAAAGGTAATATAGTTTACTATAATTTAAAATATAAAGAGGTTCTCGAAGCATCTCAGATTGTTAGAGAAGTAATGATGAAAATATATTCAGAAAAAGGTAAAGTTCTTTACCAGATAAAATAATTCTTAATTTTTTATTAAAATCTTAGAAAATTTAAAAAATTTAAGATTAATTGCATAAACTTGACAACCATTTTGTTTTTGTCTTAATATTAAAAAATAATAAATTTTAAAAACAAGGAAATGGGTTATAACCCCCTATATAAAACGAAGGAGGGACTTAATGCACAAAACAATAACTGGGGCATTAATAAGCCTTGCCCTTGCCCTACTAATAGGATGTAAAGGCGAACAGGGTCCTCAAGGACCTGCTGGAACTGAAAAGTGTTCAACCTGTCATTCAGATAATACCACAATTCTTGCAAAGGAAATTCAGTATGAAAATTCAGTCCATTATCTCGGAGGAAATTTTGAAAGGGATAATTACCCATGTGCAGGATGCCATACCCATGAAGGATTTATTACAAAATTACAGGGTGGTGATACGACAGTAGCAATTATAGATCCCACACCCCCAAATTGTAGAACCTGCCACAATGTTCATACAACTTACACATGGGATGATTTTAAACTTAAAACAGAATCACCCGTTACCTTAAGAGCAGGTGGAGGAATATATAATCAGGGAGAAGGAAATCTCTGTGCTAACTGCCATCAGACAAGAAATGCTGATATGATTAAGCCCGGTCAGGACCCTGTGAATATAACTTCACCTTACTGGGGACCCCATTATGGCAATATGTCAAACCTCCTTTCCGGTAATAGTGGGTTTGAAGAATTCCCTGGAACTTATAATAAACAGCATCCCCATTATACAAGTATTACAGACGGATGTCCTCAGTGCCATATGGCTGAACCTTTTGGTGCTCAAGCAGGAGGACATACTATGAATGTTTTCTATGTATTTCATGGTCAAACCGAACTTTTAACATCAGGATGTACTGGTTGTCACTCTGATCCTGAGACAAAATTTGAGAATTTGGAAGCAGAAATAGAAACGAAACTTGATTCACTTAAAAAACTGCTTGTAAATGCTGGTATTTTAAATCCATCAACTGACCGAGCAATTCCAGGAACTTATTCTCGTGCCCTTGCAGGTGCTTTCTGGAATTATAAGTTTGTAGAATACGGTAAGGCTATACATAACCCAGCTTATGCCCGCTCTTTGCTTGATAATACAATTGCCAATTTTCCAACACTTACTAAAAAAAGATTCGCAGAAAAATAACTTAAGAAATAATTAGGGGGAGGTTCAAATCCTCCCCTTTTTATTTTTTATAAATATATGAATTTTATTTTTTTGATTTTTTTCACTTTTAGAATAAATTTAAACTCTTTCCTTTATCCTTATGAAGTGGATGAAAAAAAATACTATCCTATATATACATATCTTAACTTTGGTCTTGAAGATGTTTATTTAAAAGGTTTCTCTTTAAATTTTTCTGGAAATAACTATTATGAAAATGATATTTCAAAATTTAAAATTTTTGGATTCAATTTAAATTATCAAAAAGAAAAATATTCTTTTAAATTTGGAAGAAACTTTATTTATGAAGGAGCCTCATCATTTATTGATGGTGCTCTCTTAACCCTTTTTCTTAAAAAAATAAGTTTTTCTTTTTATGGTGGGAAAAAGGCTTTATTGCCCTTTGAAGCAAAGGATGTCCTTTTAAAAGATAATCCCTATTTATATGGAACCTTAATTAAATTTTCATTGAATAATTTTTCTTTTTCAACTTTTTGTAATAAAGATGAAGCAGGAATTTCTTTTAAGTTGAATAGATATTTAGTTCCTTTTGTCTCTATAGTTTACAATTTTAAAGAAAAAACTATTGAGAGATTTGAGTTAAGTTCAAATCTAATACTGAAAAGAAAAATTTTCCTTAACCTTAAATACTATTTAGAAAGTCCATTTTTAAGACCTCTTGAATATCTGAAGGAAATACTTCCTCTTAAAAATAATCAGCGATTTTTCCTTTCTTTAAGTTTTACTGGTTTAAAATTTTTCACCCCATCCCTTTTTTATAGAATTAATTATTATTCAGAAAAAAGAGATTTTGTTTATTTAATTTTAAGAAATAAGTTTTTATCTCTTGGCGGAGGATACGGTAAACTTGGAGAAAGAAGAGAAGTTTTATATTATCTTGAATTCTTTTACCCTTACAAAAATCTTCTCTTTAAATTATCCTTTAAAACCTTTGATGATTCAGAACTCATATATAAACTTTCTTCTTTGATTTTAGGTTTTGAATATAAATTTTCAAGCTTTTTGAAATTTACTTCTGAATTGAGAGCCTATAAAAATGTTCTTTATGAAAAGGATATAAGAGGTTTTTTTGGTATAAAATTTAATTACGAAAAATGAAAATTTTAATTTTATTTTTGTTGATCAATCAAAAAAATTTTAACTTTTCCCACAAAAAACATATAGAGATGGATATAGTATGCACAACCTGCCATGAAAAAGCCATTGAATCTGAGTTTCAAAAAGATGACCTTTTACCAGGACATAAGGAATGCTCGCAGTGTCACGGAATTGAAGAAAATTGCTCTCAGTGTCACACTGAAAAAAAAGAAAAAATTGAAAGAATCCCTCTTTATATTTCAAATTTTTCTCATAAGAAACATTCAAAATTTGATTGTTCAATCTGTCACGAAAAAATTAAGGAGGAAGAAGTTTTTCTCTCTATGAGAAATTATGCTTATCCTGTTATGAGCCAATGTATAAACTGTCATAGAGAAAATAAGGTAGCTTTTCTGTGTTCAACCTGTCATACTGATAAAGAAGAAAAGTTAACGATTTTTCACCCCAAGAATTATAGATTTTTACATTCTGAGGAAGCAAAGTTTAGTGATAAAAATTGTAAAATGTGTCATAATTTGGATAATGTAAGTTTGATAGGAAGTATTGAAATCCCTGCCTGTAATACATGCCATGCAAAG
>JBDRZP010000009.1 GCA_039804025.1 candidate division WOR-3 bacterium | reverse complement strand
AATACTTTGAATTTTATATTTCTTTTTGCTGGCCTCTTTTTACATTTTTCACCTCATTCTTATTTAAAAGCCTGTATTAATTCAGTAAAAGCATCAACAGGTATAATAATCCAGTTCCCCTTTTATGCTGGAATTATGGGTATGATGAAGTATTCAGGTCTTATAAATGTTTTTTCAAGTTTTTTTATTTCCTTTTCTAATCAAAAGAATTTCCCCTTTTATACATTTATTTCAGCAGGAATAGTTAATTTATTTATTCCTTCAGGAGGAGGGCAGTGGGCTGTTCAGGGTCCTGTGATGATAGAGGCAGCAAAAGTTCTTGGTGTTCCCTTTTCAAAGATTATAATGGCAATTGCTTATGGTGATGAATGGACAAATATGGTTCAACCTTTCTGGGCTTTACCTATTTTGGGAATAACAAGGGTAAAAGTGCAGGAATTGGTTCCTTATACACTCTTCTTTTTAATTATTTCTTTTATTTTTTTTACTCTAATACTTTTTAATTATCAGTAATTTATCTTATATTTCTTTAATTTTTCATAAAGTGATTTTCTTGAAATACCGAGAATTTCTGCTGTCTTTGAAATATTCCCTTTTGTAATTTTCAATGTATTTTCAATTATTTCTTTTTCCTTTTTTTCAATTTCCCTTTCAATTATATCTTTTAAATTTTGAATTTTTATTTCTTCTTCTTTCTCTTCAATTTTTTCAATCATTAAATGTTCTCTTTTTATTATGCCATCTTCAGTTAAAATTGCTGCTCTTTCCAGTATATTTTCAAGTTCTCTTATGTTACCAGGAAAATCATAAGTGATTAAAATTTTTTTACTTTCCTCATTTAGCTTTAGTTTTTTTCCATATTTTCTTTCCATTTTTTTTAAGAAATTTTCAGATATTAAAATTATATCCTCTTTTCTTTCTCTTAAAGGTGGAAGATGAATTGGAAATACAGACAATCTATAATAAAGGTCTTCTCTAAATAAACCCTTTTCAACAAGTTCTTTTAAATTCCTGTTAGTTGCTGCAATTATTCTTGTGTTAACTTTAATTGGTTTTAATCCACCGAGTCTTTCAATTTCTTTATATTCTATTGCCCTTAAAAGTTTTGGTTGAAGTTCAAGAGGCATTTCAGCAATTTCATCAAGAAATAGGGTTCCTCCATCAGCAAGTTCAAATTTTCCTATTTTTGTTTTATATGAACCAGTAAATGCTCCTTTTTCAGAACCAAAAAGCTCGTTCTCAAGAAGTTCTTTGGGAATTGCAGCACAATTGATTGGTATAAAGGGGCCTTCTTTTCTTTTAGAATTTAAATGGATGAATCTTGCAAAAACCTCTTTACCTGTTCCTGATTCACCTGTTAAAAGAACTGCTACATCTTCGCCAGCAACTTTTTTAGCAAGTTCAAGAGCTTTTAAGAATTTTTCATTTTTACCTATTATTTCTATTTCTTCTCCACTTATTGCCTTTAAAACTTCCTTGTTTTTTATCTCTTCTTCAATCTTCTCTATTAGTATTAAAACTTCTTCAGGGTCAAATGGTTTTGAAAGATAGTAATATGCTCCCTTTTTTATTGCTTTAACTGCATTTTCAATTGATCCATAGGCAGTTACAATTATTATATACACATCTTCAAATTTTTTCCTTATTTCGTCAAGAATAATAAGGCCGTCTTTTTCTTTAAGTTTTATGTCAAGCAAGATAACATCAGGTTTTTCTTTAGAGATAAAATTTATGAATTCATTTTCATTTGTAAATCCCTTTGCGTCAAAATTCTTATCAATAAGGAATTTTTCAATTGATTTTGTGAATGTATAATTATCATCAAGAATATAGATTTTTTTTATCATATTTCAATTATTACTTTTGTTCCTTTTCCTTTTTCGCTTTCAATTTTTAATTTATATTTGTGGAGTTCTGTTATTTTTTTTACAAATGATAAACCGAGTCCAAGACCTCTTGATTTTGTAGTGAAAAATGGTTCTGTTGCCCTTTTTAAAACCTCTTTATCCATTCCTTCCCCGGTATCCTCAATTATAATTCTGTTTTTCTTTACTTTTATTTTTATAATACCTTCATTTTCAATGGCTTCAATAGAATTTTTTATTATATTGATTATTGCTTTTTTTAGCAGCAACCGGTTCCCTGTGATTTTGAAATCCTCTATTTCTTTTTCGACTTTGATTTTTCCTTCCATATTAATGTCATTTAGGGCTTCTTCAATAATTTCTGATATATAAACTTCCTCAAATGCAGGTTCTTTTCCTTTAACAAAATATTCCTCATAATCTATTAAAATTTCCTGGAGTTCGTTAAGCTCTTTATAAATATTTTTATAAATTTTGTCTTCTATTTTTATAAGCTTCATATATGTTAAAAGAGATTGTAATGAATTTTTTATTTCGTGGGACAAAAGTGTGATTATTTCAGCAATTTCAAGAAATTTCTTCTTTTCTTCTTTTTCTTTAAACTCCCTTAAAAACCTGTAATCAAGAATTTCTGAAAGGAAATCAGAAATGGTTTTGCCCTTTTCCTCTGTCCATAGAATAAGTCCTCTTAAAACTCTATGTGTCAAAATTAAAAGAAGAATAAATGTAAATGAAAATAAAAAGGAAAAAAAAGTCTTCAATATAGAATTTTTGAGTTCAGGATAAAATGGAACTATTTTCTCATATCTCACTAAAAATTTATATTCAGGGTTATTAAAGTAAAATTTATTTTTGTAAATGAAAACTTTTTCCTTTCTATTAATTAAATTCTTTATATCCGGTTCTAAAATTATCTCCTCTTTTTTATAAATAAATTTTAATTCCTTGGAGTAGGAGATGACAAATTCAATATAATAAGGAAGACACCTTTTAATTCCACTTATAAATTCCATTATTTCTTTTTCTTCTCTATTTATAAACTCATTAAATCTATTTTTATAATTCAAAAATTCTATTCCAGAAATTAAAAAGGGCAATATACCTGTTATGAATAGCAAAAGAGAAAAAATATTTAAATAGTTTATCAGTTTTATTTTCATTAACATATAATTATAAAAAAATATGTTACCAAAAGGAAACACATTTTAAAAAAATAAACAATTTTTTTTGTTTTTTAATATGGAACAGTTTTTGCTTATTTAAAAAATGGAGGTTGAATTATGGAAAGGGTGAAGGAAATAAAATTTGATGTAGCCCCTAAAAGGGGGTTTACTCTTATTGAAGTTCTTGTGGTTATACTTATTTTTGGTATTCTTGTGGGTATAGGTGTTTTTTCTCTTGCAGATATCGGCAGAGTTTCTGCTGAAGGTGAAGCCGAACGTCTTTTAAGTGTTATAAAAACCGGAAGGGAGGCGGCTATTTCAAATCAAACTCCTGTTATGGTAAGTGTGGTTGGAAGAAGGTTTATTTTAACTTTTATGGGGGATCAACCGAGAGAATTCTTTTTGGTAAATTTAGAAAGGCTTAGGTTGGGTTCAACTAATGCTACACAAGGTACCCCTGATGCTGCTTCTATCATTGAATCTGATGGAATTTGTTTCAGTGAGGATGGCGTAACTTATGATAGAAATTTTTTAGTTTTTGATAGAAAGGGAGGAGCATTTTCAGGCTCATTTTATCTTACTGATGGTAGAAGGGACTTTGCTGTTGGTGTTTCCTCATCAGGGAGAATAAAACTATGGAGGTGGGGAAATGGAAACTGGTATTAAAAAAGGTTTTACGCTTATAGAGCTTCTTGCTGCTATAACAATTTTTGGCATACTTTTTGTTGGTCTTTTAAATTCAATCTTCTTTGGATTGCATGCAAATATTATAAACAGTCAGAGAATAAGGGCAAGACAGATTATGTCAACTTTTATGGATAATCTAAGGAATTTAAATCCTGATCATCCCTTCCTTCAGAATACATTTCCAGGTAATGGTCTTGATAATATAACTAATCCGGATCACATAGATACATTATCTGACAATTCTGGGATGGTTTATGAAGTTTTATGGAACATTGAGCCGGATCCTGTTGATACAGAAATTCTTGATATAAGAGTTTTTGTATTCTGGAGAGATAGAAGATTTTTTATCTCTTCACAGACTTCTTATTATAGGGAGGGCTTGTGATGAAAAAGGGGTTTACACTTATTGAATTACTTGTAAGTATGTTAATTTTCAGTATAGTTATGACTGCTGTGATTGCAGTTTTTGTAACCCAGCACAGAAAGACGATTCAGGTTCAGAATGTTTCTTCCTTACAAACAGATGCCCAGGTTGCCTTTGAAGTTTTAAAATGGGATTTAATGATGGCGGGGTTTGGACTTAGTCCTACAAATAATATAATCAATGCAGTGGACGGGGGATCAGATGCTCCTGATGAGATTACAATTTTTGGACTTGCCCTTGGGTATGAGCTTCAAACTACAGGATTTAATATAGCCCTGAATACTCAACCGGTACCGGCAAATATTATAACTACTAACTCTTGGTTTGGTCGAGATACAGTAAGGAACATCAAAAAAGGGCAATATGTTTATGGTATAAATCCTGAATCAAGAGAACTTGTTCCTTCTTTGCAGGGTGTAATGGTTGATAGTGTGGTTTTTAATTCTGACTCAACCCTTACACTTTTTCTTGCTAATAATGTATCATACTTAAGGGGCACAATTCTTATAGGTGTGAATAATCCTATCCTTCTTAATAACGGAGTAAGATATTTTCTGGATGCAAATGGGGTATTATGGAGAAACAATGTTCCTTTTCTTGAAAATGTTGAGGATATTCAGTTTGCATATGGAATTGATGGGCTTAATGGAGCTCCTGATGGAGAAATAGATGTAAATGAATGGGTAAATGATTTAACCGGAGTAAACAATGATTTAATTTTTGGAAATAAATTTGCTATAAGGGTTACCCTTATTGTAAGGACAAGAGGCATACCTGGGTTTGATTACGGGAGGAATCATATCGAGGTAGAAAACAGGGTTATTAATTTAACACCTTTTGATCGTAGATTTGACAGGATTATTTTACAAGGGGTTGTATTCCCCAGAAATTTGAATTTATAAAAGGAGGTTTTTATGAAGAGGGGGATTGCTTTAATAACAACAATCCTTATGGCTGCCCTGTTGACAATTTTAATAGGGACAGCTCTTTTTATTGCTTCAAGGGCTCTTTTTGTAACAGGTGGGGAAGAAAGATTTGCTTCAGCTCTTGAAGCAGCAGAGGGCGGAATTGAAAGAGGAAGTTTTAGGATTAGAAAATTCCTTGATGGCACGGAACCAAATCTTAATCCAATTGAGATTTTATTAGGTTCATATAGGGTAGAAATAGCTCCAGAAGCCGTGACCGCTTATGCTCGTTCTGGTTTTAACTTAAGATTTGCTGCTGCTTATCTTGGTCTTGGTTATTCGGAATCCGGTGGTGCGATTGGTCAGATTTTCCTTATTGCCTCCAATGCAAGACATCCCTCTGGAGCAAATATGGGTCTTGAAGCTTTAAGAATGGTACCAATTGGTGTAAAAGGAGGTGATTGATGAAAAGATTAATTTTGTTTTTGTTTTTTTTATCTTTTAATTTAAATGGGCAAGAGATGCCCTGTGCTTCCCCTCCGGGTGTTTCAATTGTCGAAAAGCCAAATGTGTTAATTGTTCTTGATGTAACAGGCTCAATGAGGTGGAGAGCAGCACATACACTTGATCCTGATGGTGCAGGTCCAATACCTCGAGGTGGTTATGACCCCAATTATCGATATTATGGCTACTTTCACCCTGATTCAATTTATCAGTATATTTCTCAGAAATTTTATGCAGTTGGATATTCAACCGATCGCTCATTTAATACAACAAACTTTAATCCAAGTGCAGATCGATACCATGGAAACATACTTAACTGGGCAGTTATGTCAAGAATTGATGTTGCTAAAAAGGCTTTAACAGGTGGAGCCGGAGAACCAACACAAGCGATTGATAAGCACACACTTATTGGTCTCGGAGACGGAAGCGACCTGCCGAGCGAAAGTGGCTGGCCAACTCCTTCATTCACAGTGATGGGTAACACATACAGATTTTCAAAACCAATTTATATGAGCAATAAACCATCAGAATTTTATGTTGAGAGATACCAATCCAATAGATGGGTAACAATTAAAACATATCAGTGTAGAGTTAATGTTAGTGGAGTTCCTAAGGAGGAGAAGTGTGGAGTTATAAGACAGATAGCAGATAAAGATCTTGATGGAAACTGGGATCAGGGTAAGGAAATCCCGAGATTCGGTTTATTCTTTTTTTCCACATATATATGGGATTTGCCTATAGAGTTTTATGAGACAGAGGAAAGCCCTGATATGGAACCATTTCTTAATGCAATAAACAATATAGTTCCTGAAGGGGGGACACCTGATGGTAATGCTATCCTGGAAGCAATCCATTACATTTCTTATGTAAGACCTCACTGGAACTTATATATCTGGCATCAAAGGGGTACAAAGTGGGACCCTATGTATTCTGGACAGGGTAGTTCTCTTGTTCAAATTCCCTGCAGAAAGAATTTTGTTATAATAATAGGTGATGGGGAATCAAATAGTGACCAAGAAATAAGGTCTGATTCTCACTTTGATTTTTCGGGTCCTTTTGGAAGAGACCTAAATGATTATGATGGTGATAATAATGCTTGTGATTTCAAGTGTATACAGGATTGGAGGGGGAATTGGTGGGCTACTCATCCTGCAGACGATTATGCCTATTTTGCACATATAAGTGATGTAAGGCCTGATATAGAGGGGTTTAATAATATAGAGTTTTTTTCACTTTTTGCCTTTGGAACGGGTGCAGAGTTGTTCAAAGAGATTGCGAAAGATGGAGGATTTCAGGATAAAGATGGTGATTTGGTTCCTGACCCGGAAGAGTATGATGAGGATAACGATGGAGTGCCTGATAATTATTATGAGGCAGAAAGTGGTTCTGAACTTGAACAGGCTATAAAAAATATAATTTATGAGATAATGGCAAGAGTCGCTTCAGGAACAGCAGTATCAATTATTACTCAGACCTCAAAAGCAGAAGGTATAGCTGCTTTTGCATCATATTATCCGAAAAGATTCTTTGGAAATATTGATATAAGCTGGACAGGTGTATTAAGGACGCTTTTTGTGGATAGGTTTGGTTTTTTAAGGGAAGATAATGATAAAAATGCAAAACTCAATCTTTTCAATGATTATGTTATTACTTTTTATTTTGATCCAAACTTAAATCAAACATTTTTGGTTAGATTTAGAGATGTATTTGGTAACGGTGATTCACTTGCTGAGGTTGAGAGGGTCCCTGTGGAGGAACTCAAGTCTCTCTGGGATGGTTCTGAAAGACTACTTAATAGCTCTCCTTCAGAAAGAAACATATGGACTTTTGTAGATTTAAACAAAAATGAGGTTATCGATATAGGTGAATACATTGAGTTTAATACCAGTAATAAATTAAAAATTTTACCCTTTTTAGAACTTCCTGCAACAAGAATTAATTTTGCCGATACACTTATAAGATATGTAAGGGGTGAAGATTTCCCGAATTTAAGAAGTAGGACTATACCTGATGGAAGAGTTTGGAAACTTGGTGATATAATTTTCTCAACTCCTCTTGTTGTTGGTTCACCCGCTGAAAGGTATGACCTTATATATGGAGACGCAAGTTATAAGACTTTTTATGATGCTTATAAAGATAGAAGGGTTAATGTTTATGTGGGAGCAAATGATGGAATGTTTCATGCTTTTCATTCAGGTAAATTGATTGATACTCGTAATCCTGTTGAACCACTGCGTGTGGATCCTGATGGAGTAATTATTGGAAAAGAAGTTTTTGCATATATTCCTTTCAATCTTTTACCTCATCTTAAATGGCTTCCAAGGGATGATTACTGTCATGTTTATTATGTTGATTTAAAGCCCTACCCCACAGATGTGAAGATATTTGAGCCCAGCTCCCAACATCCCCAAGGATGGGGAACAGTAACTATAGGGGGTATGAGGTTTGGTGGAAGTCCTTATGAGGGAATAAACTTTTATTCCTCTGCATATTTCCTTGTTGATGTTACAGATCCAAGGAATATAACAGTTTTATGGGAGAAAAGACTTCCCGATTCATCTTTTACAACTTCTTTCCCTGCAACCTGTAAGGTGGGGGATAGTTGGTTTCTTGTAATTGGTTCAGGCCCGACTAACCTTTCAGATGCGAATTCTTATAAGAAAGCAAATGTTTATATTCTTGATTACTCAACTGGAGAAGTAGTAAAAACATTTAATATTCCAGATGCAAATTCTTTCTGTGGAGATATTGTAACAGTTGATTATGACCTTGATTTTAATGTTGAGGCTATATATTTTGGAACAAATATACTTGAAAATCCATCCAATTTGACTTATGGTGGAAAACTCTATAAGATAGAAACATACGATGATCCAGACCCCGAAAACTGGAGACTAAAACTTATTTTTGATGCAGGAGAACCAATTGTTTCTTCACCTTCCTTTGGTCTTGATAAACAAGGAAGAATTTGGGTTTATTTTGGAACTGGAAGGTTTTATACAGCGGATGATGCTGATTATCTTAGAACCCAATATCTTGTAGGTGTTAGAGATGAAGGAGTAGCATATAATCTTAATGATCTTTATAATGTCACAAATGTTAAGGTTTTCAATGAAGATACAGTAAAAATAGGTGGTTCAATTATTTCCTTTAATCAGCTCGAAAGACTTACTACTCAAACTTACAAAGGCTGGTATAGAGAACTTTATGGAGGAGAAAGATGCATTACAAGTTCAGCCCTTATAGGTGGTTCTGTTCTTTTTACAACTTATAAGCCAGAATTTAGACCCTGTAAAGCAGGAGGCGAAGGTTTTCTTTATGCTCTTTATTATTTAACAGGAACAGCTTATTATAAACCCATTTTTGGAGAAGGTCCAGGTGGTGAGAATTTACCAGCAATTTCAACAGGTCCTGGAATGCCAGCAGAGCCTACAGTATATGTTGGGAGTGAGGGAGAAAAGGTCTTTGTTCAGATGGGAACGGGTGGTATAGTGGAAACTCCCTCTCCATTTCCCTTTTCTGTTAATAGAAGCAGAATTATTTTATGGAAAGGAAGATAATGAGGGTTCGATTCCCTTTAATTAATTTTTCAGGAGTTTTTAAAATGAGAATTTTTATATTTTATATTTCTTTTTTATTTGTTTTTAATGAACTTTATTCAAAGAGTAACCCATCTGAAAGAGTTGATACTCATGTTATGACACTCTGCAAAATTGAAGGTAATAAACTTTACTTTTTAGAACTTATGTGGCCATTTTTAATGACAGAAAACTTCCAAACTCTCTTGAAGGAAAAGAAAATTAGGTTTTCAGAAAATGCTAAATCCTCTGAATTTAAACTACCTGCAAAGGTAAAAATAACATTTGAAATACCGGAAGTATTTTATGAAGATAGACCAACTCCACACAAAGTGCTTTATATTGAGTATATTGAACCTGTCCATATTGATATGATTCCAGAATGGAGGGAAAATTTTTAAATACCTTCTAAAGTAGAATGACGTTAAAAATACTTATTTTATTATTTTTCTTTATTTTTTCTTGTAGGGAAAGGAAGCTTAATGAGGAATTAGTAAAGATAGAATATGCGAGAATTGTTAATCCATATGCAAGAAAAGGAGAACTTTTAAAGCTTGATTACGGGGTAAAAGGAAATGCAAAAGTTTTGATTGAATGGTACATAAATGGTAAAAAAGTCAAAACTTCAGAAGAGGATACATTCAGATTGATAGATGTGGCAAAAGGTGATGAAATTTATGCACTTGTCATTCCCTATTTGAATGATACAAAAGGTATTCCTTATAAAACGAAATCAATAAAAGTGGAAAATAGCCCCCCTATTGTTGAATCAGCTAAATTTGAACCTGAAAATATTTATTCAAATACAGAAAAGGTAAGAATTGTTCCATATGGTTATGACCCTGATGGGGATCCGATTAGTTTTATTGTTAGATGGAGAATAAATAGGAATTTCCCAAGGGATTCTTCTCTTGAATTTCATCTTAAAAATATAAAAGCAGGCGATACAATTGAGGCACTTATATACGCAAGGGATAACAAAATTAGGTCAAATAAAGCCTATACTATCCAAACAGTTGTTTTGAACTCTTCACCTGATATAAAGGGCCAGGATATTAAATATAAGGAAGGGAAGATATACATAAGATTTATAGGTGAGGATAAAGATAATGATGAACTTACCCTTAATCTTCTCCATGCAGAGCCACCTCCACTTATTGTAAAGGGAGATTCTCTTCTTGCAATTTTTTCTTATGCTGAAAATCTTGAAAAAATTGATATGAAAGTTAGAATAGTAGATAAGGTAGGTAATTATGTGGAAAGGTTTTTTAGCTTTAATATAAAAAGAGGTAAATAATTCAGATAATAATAAAATTTTTTATTCCATGTTTTTCGGCTGATTTGAAATTATCAAAATTTTTTATTCTAAAGCCTCAATACCTGGCAAAGTTCCCTTTTCAATGAATTCAAGGGATGCACCGCCTCCTGTTGATACAAAGGAGATTTTTTCTTCAAGTTTTAACTCCTTTAAAACCTGGACTGTTTCTCCTCCACCACATAGAGAAAAAGCACCCTTTTCTGTCTGTTCTGCTATTTTTTTTGCTATTTCGTAAGTCCCTTCCCTGAAAGTTTTATTTTCAAAAACACCCATTGGTCCATTCCAGAATATCGTTTTTGCTTTAGAGATTTCTTCTTTAAAGATTTCTATTGTTTTTGCTCCTATATCATATCCTGAATAACCTTCAGGAACTTCCTCTCCTTCCTCATATTTTTTACTTTCAGGTTTTTCAGCATATCTTGTATCAACTGCGATAAGTATTTTATCCTCAGGAAGTTTATTCACTTCTTGAGTGTATTTTTCATCTAATATAGAATTTCCTATTTTTTTACCTTTAGCCTTCCAGAAGGTAAACATCATACCCCCACCTATTAAAACTTTATCACATTTATCAACAAGAGTTTTTATCACACCTATTTTATCTTCCACTTTTGCACCACCCAATATTGCTATAAAGGGTCTTTCAAAATTTTCCGTAATTTTCTTTAAGTTATTTATTTCCTTTTCCAGTAAAAAACCAGCATACTTTTCCTCAAAGAGCTTTGGAAGTGTAAAAACCGATGTATGCTTTCTATGAGAAGCGGAAAAAGCTTCATTAACATAGATATCCGCAAGTTCCCTCCATTTTTTTGCAAGTTCAGTATCTTCCTTTTCCTCATTTTTTTCAAATCTTACATTTTCAATAAGCAAAATATCCCCTTCCTTTAATTTTTCAATAATTTTCTTAACTTCTTCCCCATACAATTCTTCGGTGAATTTTACCTTTTTTCCAAGGATTTTACTAAGTCTATTTGCACAGGGTTTAAGCGAAAATTCAGGATTTCTTTCTCCTTTTGGCCTTCCAAGATGTGAGGCAAGAATTACCTTTGCCCCTTTTTCAGATAAAAACTTTATTGTTGGAACTGTCTCTCTTATCCTTGTGTCATCCTGAATTCTACCTTTTTTTATTGGCACATTAAAATCAACCCTTACAAAAACTCTTTTACCCCTTATATCCCCTATTTGATTTAATGTTTTCATTTTATTTCTCCTTTTCTGATAAATATTCAAGCAAATCTACAACCCTTACAGAGTACCCCCATTCATTATCATACCAGCCTGCTACTTTTACCAAGTTCTCAACAGTTTCAGTTAAGGTTGCATCAAATATACAGGAATGAGGGTTTCCTATGAAATCAGATGAAACAAGGGGTTTATCACAGTATTCAAGATATTTTGAGAGTTTTTCTGATGCCTTTTTGAAAGCCTCATTAACTTCTTCTTTTTTAACTTCTTTTTTAACTACTGCTGTAAAATCGCAAAGGGAAACATTTGGTGTTGGAACCCTGATTGAGATAGCCTTTAGTTTTCCCTTTAATTCAGGATAAACAAGTTCAATTGCTTCTGCTGCACCTGTCGATGTTGGTATTATATTTAAAGCTGCTGCTCTTGCTCTCCTTAAATCCCTGTGTATCTGGTCAAGAATTCTCTGGTCATTCGTATAGGAGTGTATTGTGGTCATCTCTCCCTTTTCAATTCCAAAGTTTTCGTGTATAATTTTAACCAAAAAGGAAAAACAGTTTGTCGTGCAGGAAGCATTGGAGATAACAAAATGTTTTTCCGGGTCATAAAAGTGTTCATTAACACCGAGAACAATTGTAACATCCGGTTTAGTTCCCTTACCAGGAGCAGTAATTATAACTCTTTTTGCTCCTGCATCAAGGTGAAGAGCTGCTTTTGTTCTATCTGTAAAGGCTCCTGTTGATTCTACTACATAATCAACTTCAAGCTCTTTCCACGGGAGTTTTGATGGTTCTTTTTCAGAAAATACCTTTATTTTCTTTCCATTAATCTTAAATCCATCTTTTTCAACTTCTATTTTATCATCTGTTATTCCAAAAACAGAATCGTATTTATATAGGTGTGCGAGAGCCTCAGGGTCTGATAAGTCATTTATTGCAACAAATTCAAGATTTTTTCTTTTTAAACCTTCTTTTAAAACCTGTCTTCCAATTCTTCCAAAACCATTTATAGCAACTTTTACCTTTTTCATTTTTTAATTTTAAAAATTTTTAAGAGAGGATTTGAACCTTTGAAGATTTATATTTTAAATAAAAAGAGCACAGATTTTCATATTTTAGTAAGTCTTCTTTAAAAAAAGAAGATTAACCTAGATAAGGTTCTTTAATTTCCTCTTTTCTTAAAAAAGTTGGATGGGGGGGTCCCCCCTCAGTTTTATTTTTCCACCTTATATGCAAAAAACCATATGTTAGCATCTTCAAATGGATAGCTTTTTGTCATTATTGATTCCCATCTTATAACATCAAAAGCAACATGATAGATACCTGGATTTAAAGGAGCATGATATTTTCCTTTAAAAATTCCATTTCCATAAGGTTCTAAAATTCTTCTTAAAAAGGGTCTTGGATGAATGTAAGAAAGGGAATTTTCTCCATTTGTATAATAAGTTACTAAAACTGAATCTCCTGGTTTTAATTTTATAATATCCTCCACATTTATCATATCAAGAGGATTTTTATAGACCCTTACATAGTTAATTGAGGGTATTTCTATTTTAACTGAATCAATTCTAACTGTAAATATGTCAAGTGATTGGGATTCACCACCAGAAATTTTATTAAGTCTCCATTTCTTCTCATCAGTTTTTTTAAATAAAGCATACCTTGTAAATTTGTGATGTAAGGGCTTTGATAAATTGATAAAAGTATCAGGGGAAGTGGCAATTATATGAAGTGTCCCTTTCACATCTTTATTAATAGTCACTATTGCTGAATCACCTTCTATATGAATATTAATATCCTTTATTATATTATTTATTTCTCTTCCCCAGTTTACTATAAAATTTGATATTATATCTGAAAATGTTGTTATAAAATTCCACTCAGAAAATTCATCAAATTCCTTGAAGAATTCACTTTCGTTTATCATCTGTTTTAAAATTTCCTCGTCATTCAAGGTTGGTTCAGTTTGTTTTTCTCTGCATCCCAATATAGTTATCAGGTTTATTACAGTTATGATGTTTATTATTTTTTTCATTTTTCTTCTCCTTTTTATTTTTAAGGGATTTGAACCTTTGATTATTATTAGACTCATTAATATAAAAATTGGTTCATTACTCTTGAAAAAAGGTAAGTTGACTATTTATAATTGATTTTAAAAATGAGAAAATTTTTTTTGATTTTTTTTACAATTCTTTCCGCCTGCCTTTTCAAAAGGGCAAAAATGGAAAATTTTGATACACAGAGATATTTTGAACTTGGTCTTTATAATTTTTATAAAGGTAAATATGATAAAGCAAGATTCTATTTTAATAGGGTTTTATTTTCAGGTGAGATAAAAGAATATACCGACGATGCCCAGTTTTATATAGCAAAATCCTATTTGAATGAAAAACAATTTGAAACAGCTATTTCAGAATATAATTTTCTTATAAATCAATTTCCCAATTCTGAGCATATTGAAGAGGCAGAGTTTGATTTATTAAAACTTGAAATTTTAAAAGTTCGCTCACCGCTTCATGAAACAAAAGAACTTGAGAAAGTTCTTACTAAATTATCTGAATTTCAAAGAAAATATCCAGAGTCTCAATACATTGAAGAAATTAAAGGTCTCAAAGGCGAGGTTTTAAATATTTTAGCAGAAAAAATATATAAAATTGCTGAACTTTATGAAAATATGAAAAAATTTAATTCAGCAAAAATTTATTATGAAGAATTGATTAGTAAATATCCTGATACTATCTGGGCAGAAAAAGCAAGGAAAAAAATAAATAAAAAATGAAAAAAATAGGAATATTTGGAGGAACTTTTGATCCACCTCATATAGGTCACCTTCTTGTTGCACAGGATGTTTTAGAAAAACTTGAGCTTGATGAAATTCACTTTCTTGTTTCCTATAGGCCCCCTCATAGAAAAACAAGAGCTGAATTTGAGGATAGAGTTAAAATGGTTGAACTTATGCTAAAAGGACATCCTTTCTATGTTTCAGATTTTGAGTCCCATTTAAAATTCGCTCCCACCTATACTGCTCTTGTATTGAGTGAATGGAAAAGAAGAAGAAAGGATGAGGAAATTTATTTTATAATGGGTTCAGACCAATTTGTGAATATAGGAACATGGTATGAGTATGAAAGTCTTTTTGACCTTGCCAAAATAGTTGTTTGTCAGAGGGTAAAAAAAGAAATAAGAGATGATTTCCCTTATAAAGAAAAGGCAATAATTTTAAATACAAGGATTATTGAAGTATCAGCAAGGGAAATAAGAAGGAGAATAAAGGAGGGTAAAAGCATATACCTTATGGTTCATCCTGAAGTTGAGAATTTTATAAAGGAAAAGGGACTTTATAAAAAATGAGGGTTTATTACTCCTCAAGATATGAGGTAAATATAGGTCCTCACGTTTTTCCTACACAGAAGTATAGGCTAATTAAAGAAAAATTAATAAAAGAAGGTATTTTAAAAGAAGAAGACTTTTTTGAGGTTAGTCCTTTATCTTTTGAGGAACTTAAAATTGTTCATACTGAGGAGTATCTTGATGATTTGAAAAATTTAAGATGGACAAGAAGAACAATGTTTTCTGAATTACCTTTGAATAAAGAAATTGTTGATTTTTACCTGATAGGTGCAAATGCCACATATCTTGCTTCTTGTGATGCCCTAAAATATGGTCTTGGAATACATATAGGTGGAGGCTGGCATCATGCTTTTCCTGACAAAGCAGAGGGTTTCTGTTATATAAATGACCTTGCTTATGCTGTTAAAAAGTTAAAAAAGGAGAATAAGATTAAAAATGCTTTAATTATAGATCTTGATCTTCATCAGGGAAATGGAACAGCAAAAATTTTCGAAAATGATCCTGATGTTTTTACTTTTTCAATGCATCAGGAAGATTTATATCCTGTACCAAAACAAAAAAGTGACCTTGATATTGGTTTATGGGGAGGAACAGGTGAGGAAGAATACCTTGAAAAGCTTGAAAATGCTCTTGAATTTATTTTTAAGGAAAAAAGTTTTGACCTTATTCTATATCAGGCAGGTGCTGATCCTTACGAAAAAGACCTTTTAGGAAATTTGAAATTAACAAAGAATGGATTGAAAAAAAGAGATGAAATTGTAAGAAAATTTACACTTGAAAGGGGATATAGTATTGCAATTACCTTAGGTGGTGGATATTCTTCTGATTTAAATGATTTAATTGAAATTCATTCAACTACAATCAAGGTCTTTCTGTTATGGAAAAGAGAAAAACAATAAAGGGAGAAATAAATTTCAAAGGTAAAGGACTTGATAAAGGAGAAATTTGTGAAATAATTTTAAAGCCCAATGAAAAAAAGGGTATTTTTTTTCTTGTTGAAGGCAAATTTTATCCATTAAAAGAATTAGAACCCTCTTATTCTAAAAGGGGGACATGTTTAATTTTTGAAAAAAATAGTGTGTTATATGTAGAACATCTAATGTCAGCTATTTATGGAACTGGAATTGATGATGTTATAATAGAGATAAAAGGTGATGAAATTCCCTTTTTTGATGGTTCAGCTAAAATTTTTATTGAAAAAATTTTAGAAAAAGGTCTTGAAGAAAAGGAAGAGGAGTTGGAATTTTATAAAGTTAAAAAGGCTTTTTCTAAAAGTTTTAATGGTTCAAGAATTTCAATTTTACCAGGAGAGGATTTTGAAATAAGTTATAAATTCACCAGAGAACCTTATCTAAAATATAGATATGATTTTATTTTCAGTAAAGAAAGTTATGTAAAAGAGATTGCTCCAAGTAAAACCTTTATAACTTATGAGGAAGCAAAGGCTTTAAAGGAAAAGGGTTTTTTTGAAGGCGGAGATGAAAACTTGGCAATAATTTTTAAAGATAATGATATAATCAATAAAAGTATTTTAACATTTGAAGATGAGCCAGCAAGACATAAAATTCTTGATGTTATTGGTGATATAAGTTTACTCGGAAAAAGATTTAAAGGTAAATTCCTTTTTGAAGGAACTGGACACAGGGATCACATAGAATTTTTACCTTTCCTTGAAGCTTTTTCAGGATATGGAAGGGAGATTGACTCAGAAGAAATAAGGAAAATTTTACCTCATGATTACCCTTTTTTACTTGTTGATAAAGTTTTATCTCTTGAAGAGGATAGAATTGTTGGTATTAAGAATGTAAGTTATAACGAGGAGTTTTTTAAAGGACATTTTCCAAAGAGAAAAATAATGCCTGGAGTTTTGATAGTTGAAGCAATTGTTCAGACAGGAGGTATAATGGTATTTGAAAGGTTTAAGGAGGAACACAGTCTTAAAAATAAAATTCCCGTATTCACAGGAATTGAAAATGTTAAATTTAAAAAGGCTGTTTATCCCAGTGATACGTTATATATGGTAGTGGAACTTTTGAGGTTTAAAGGTAAGGTATGTAAATTAAGAGGATTTGCTTTAAAGGAAGAAGGAATTGTTTGTGAGGGAACATTTACAGCTATTATTTCAGATGTATGAATAATATTCATAAAACCTGTATTCTTGGTGAAAATGTTAAACTGGGAGATAATATACATATAGGTCCTTATTCTATAATAGAGGGAAATGTAGAAATAGGTGATGGAACTTATATTGATGCTCATGTTATGATAAGGGGAAATGTTAAAATTGGTAAAGATAATAGGATATATTTTGGAGCCTGTATAGGTTATCCTCCTCAGGATGTTAAGTTTAAAGGAGAGGATTCATGGGTTATTATAGGAGATAACAATATTATAAGAGAGTTTGTTACAATACATAAAGCAACAGGAGAAGGTGAAAAGACGGTAATTGGTAATTCAAATTTTTTAATGGCTTATTCTCATATAGCCCATAATTCAAAGATTGGTAGTGGAGTGATAATAGTAAATGGTGCACAACTGGGTGGCCATGTGGAGGTGGAAGATTATGCCTTTATAAGTGCCAACTCTCTAATTCATCAGTTTGTTAGAATTGGTAAGTATTCAATAATAGGCGGTGGAAGTCATGTTAAAAAAGATATTGTGCCATACGCATTATGTTATGGTAACCCTGATGCTGAGATAAGGGGAATAAATTCAGTGGGATTGAAGAGAAGGGGTATTGTTGGAGAGAGGTTAAATAATATAAAAAGGGCTTTTAAAATTTTATTTTTCAGTAATTTAAATGTTTCTCAGGCTCTTGAAAGGCTCAAAAGTGAGTTTGAAAGTAATGAAGATATTTTACATTTGATAAAGTTTATTGAATCATCAAAAAGAGGTATAACTAAAAAAAGTAAGGAGGATTTATGAAAATAGTTATTGCTCTTGGAGGAAATGCTATTTTGCCCAAGGGCGCAACCCCTGATATTGTTACACAATTTAAAAATACAGAAGAAACATTAAGAAAACTTGTTCCTCTTTTAAAAAAGGCTGAGAGTGCTATTATTACCCATGGAAATGGTCCACAGGTGGGAATAGAACTTTTAAGAAGTTTTTATGCAAGGGAAAGTACTCCGCCTTATCCCCTTGATATTCTTGGTGCAGAAACTCAAGGATGGATGGGTTACATGATAGCACACCTTTTAAGGGAAATTTTCTGGGAAATAGGATTTAATAAGGAAGTTGTTGCTGTTATTACTCAGGTTATTGTTAAAAGTAATGACCCTGAATTTGATAATCCCTCAAAACCGATAGGTCCATTTTTTACAAAGGAAGAGGCTGAATCTTTGAAAAGTAAATTTCCTTGGCCGATAAAAGAGGATGCAGGGAGGGGCTATAGAATAACAGTTCCTTCACCTTTGCCAATTGATATAGTTGAGAAAAATGTTTTAAAAAAATTGGCGGATAGTGGTGTTATAACTGTTGCTGTTGGTGGAGGTGGTATTCCTCTTGTAAAAGAGGGTTATAAACTTAAAGCAAAGCCTGCTGTAATAGATAAGGACAGAGCCTCTTCATTAATAGCAAAGTTAATAAATGCAGACCTATTTATGATTTTAACAGATGTTGAGTTCGTTTATTTAAATTATAGAAAAGAAAACCAGAGAGAATTAAGAGAAATAAAAGTTTCAGAATTAAAAAAATTTATAGAAGAAGGTCATTTTTCGAAAGGGAGTATGCTTCCAAAGGTGGAAGCTGCAATATCTTTTGTTGAAGATACTGGTAAAAGGGCTGTAATTACTTCTCTTGAAAGATGTCTTGAAGGATGGGAGGGTAAATGGGGTACTCAGATAATTAAAGGGTAATTTACTTTATTTTAAATTTTATTTCCTTTAAAATTGAATCCTTTGAATTTTTAATTCTTACAGTCCATTCACCAGTAAAAAGTGACATTATAGTTTTTTTGCTCCATGTTCTATAATTTTCTGATGGGGTAGTGATAGCAAGTTTTATTTTTGCCTTTACTTCATTATTATATATCCATTCATGATATACTGTATCTGGTTTTTCTGATTTAAGAACAGTGTAGCAGTATAGGTATCCTACACCACTTTCAAAAAGTGTATCCGTTTGTACTGGAGTCCTATTTTCCACATTTCTGCATATATAAACCTCCTTTACTTCAAGGGCATTTACAGTTATTATTAGAAATAAAGTTATAAACAATTTTTTCATATTTTTTAGACAATGGGCGGGCGAGGATTTGAACCTCGGACCTCCTGTATGTGAGACAGGCGTTCTAACCAGGCTGAACTACCCGCCCCTAAAGAATTATAAGATATTCACTTCTGCTGTGTCATTGCTTCAAGAAATTCTTCATTGGTTCTATATAACCTCATTTTTTGAATAAGAAACTCCATAGACTCAACATTACTCATTTCTGCGATTAACTTTCTTAGAATCCATACTTTGTTTAAAACAGAATTTGGAAGTAAAAGTTCTTCCCTTCTTGTTCCTGATTTCTTTAAATCAATGGCAGGGAAAATTCTCCTTTCAGCAAGTTTTCTATCAAGTATTATTTCCATATTACCTGTTCCTTTGAATTCTTCGTATATCACATCATCCATTCTTGAACCTGTTTCTATCAAACAGGAAGCTATTATTGTTAAAGAACCTCCTTCTTCAATATTTCTTGCTGCACCGAAAAATTTCCTTGGTTCTATTAAAGCAGTTGCATCAAGACCACCTGAAAGAGTTCTTCCTGAATGGGCTGCTAAAACATTATGAGCTCTTGTTAGCCTTGTTAAAGAGTCAAGCAATATAACTACATCCTTTTTTAATTCAACCATTCTTTTTGCTCTTTCAAGAACTATTTTTGCTACCTGTGCATGTCTATCTGCTGGTTCATCAAAAGTTGAAGAAATTACTTCTGCATCAACTTTTCTTTTCCAGTCAGTTACCTCTTCAGGTCTTTCATCAATTAAAAGAACAATTACATAAGTATCAGGGTGATTCTTCCTTATACTCTGGGCTATTTTCTGTAACATAACAGTTTTACCTGCTCTTGGGGGTGATACTATAAGTCCTCTTTGCCCATGACCTATAGGAACAAAAAGATCTATAATCCTTCTTGTTAAATCTTCTTCTTCCTCAATTTCCAGTTTAATTCTTCTTGTCGGAAAATAAGGAATAAGTTCATCAAATTCTGGTCTTGACTTTAGCTCCTGAGGCGCGTAACCGTTTATGAGTTCAATTTTAACCATGGCAGGAAATTTAACTGTTCCATCAACTGGAACCTTTATATAACCTGATACAAGATCTCCTGTTTTTAAACCAAATCTTTTAATCTGTGACTGAGATATGTAAACATCCTCTGTCCCTTGTAAATAACTGTTTTTTGGTGATCTTAAAAATCCGTAACCCTCTGGATGTATTTCAATAACACCTTCTCTGAATTCAGCTCCTTCTCTTCTTGCTATTTCCTGAGCGATTGCAAAAATAAGTTCTTCTTTTTTTATTGATTGACTAACCTTTATACCCAATTCCTTTGCAAGAGATATAAGTTCGTTTGTTTTTTTCTGTTTTAGTTCTACTATATCTATCATTTTTGAAAAAGAAAATTATAATGGAATTGAACCTATAAAAATTTTATAACATTTTAGTTCCATTTATAAAAAGCTCAAACTTCTGTCCAAGATTTTTAGCTGCCATTGAAGCAATTATCATTCTCTGTAAAAAAATTTCGAAATATTCAAGAACAGGAGAAATTCTTGTATTTATCTCAATATCAAATCTTATTATTTTTCTATCAGGAAAAACAATTACCTTAGAACTTTTTGCTGAATAGTTAACCCTATCATGAATATCAGTTTTTATATCAGAATTTTTCTTTCTAACCCTTTCCCTGTGAACATCAGATTTATCAGCAATAATAAGTGCTGAAGTTATATCCTTTGCAGGTATACCGTCTTCTTCATGATGATTCCCTATAGCTTGAGCTATTTCAATTACCTCTTCAAGGGGCATATCCATTTCACTAAGAATCTGGTGGGCTATTAAAGCACCAAATTGTGCATGATGGTCCCTGTGAATAACATTTCCAATATCATGCAAAAAGCCTGCTATTTCTGCAAGTTCAGCCCTTCTTTCAGGATAGGAAAGTTCCCTTAAAATTCTTCCTGCTGTTTTACCAACATACTTTGCATGTCTCAGACCATGTTCTGTATAACCCAGTTTTTCAAGATATCTATCAGCCTCTTCTATGTATTTTATAACTTTTTCGTTTTTTAAAAGCTCCTTTAATGTTATTCTTTTCATATCATCTCTTCTATCAAAATAAGACCTTCCTTTATCTTTGATTTATCCTTACCACCTCCTTCAGCTTTTTCCTTATTTCCACCACCACCTCCTTTTACAATTTCACCAAATTTTTTTACAAAAATTCTTGCATCAAGACCAGAATCTTTACCTGTTCTTGAAAAGAAAAATACTTTTTCACCTGAGGAAACAAGAAAAATAAGTGAAAGATCTTTATTTTTTTCCATTAATATATCAGAAATTTTTCTTATAACATCAGGTTCAAGGTCTTCAAAGTGTTCTATTACATATTTTTTTCCATTTTTTTCTCTTATATTGATTTTATCAAATATAGATAAGGATATTTTATTTATTAATTTTTCCCTTTCCCTTTCTTTTTCCCTTATTTCCTCTCTTAATTTTTCAATTCTCCTTAAAAGGTTTTCCTCATCTGCTAAAAGAATTTCAGAAATTTTATTTATAAGCTCCTCTTTTTTTCTTGTATATTCAAGGGCTTTAAAACCTGTTAAAGCTTCAATTCTTCTTATTCCTGCACTTATAGCCTCCTCCTTTATTATTTTAAAAACTCCTATATCACCTGTTTTTTTCACATGAGTTCCGCCACAAAGTTCTTTTGAATAGTCTTCAATTTCAACAATTCTTACAATATCTCCATACTTTTCTTTAAAAAGAGCAATAGCCTCTTTTATTGCTTCCTCGAATTTTTTAAATTCCCATTTTACAGACTTATTTTCCATAATAATATTATTCACTCTATCTTCAATTTCTTTTACAAGAAGTGGATCAAGTGCCTTTGGATAGGTAAAATCAAACCTTAATCTATCATCTTCAACCAAAGAACCTTCCTGTTTTACAAAGTCTCCAAGGATTCTTCTTAATGTTGAATGAAGAATATGAGTTGCTGTATGAGCTCTCTGCGCACCTTTTCTTCTTTTAATATCCACTTCTGCTATTACTCTTCTATCTTTTATCTCACCTTTTAAAATACCTATATGGACAATTTCTTCATTTAAATATTGAGTGTCTAAAACATTTATTTCAAAATCATTCCCCTTAATTTTTCCCCTATCACCAACCTGACCACCTGCTTCAGCATAGAAGGGTGTTTTTTCAAGAACAATATATATTTTATCATTTAAAAAACCATACTTTAATATTTCAGTCTCTGTCATTAATTCATGATATCCTGTAAATTCTGATTTGCCCTCCTTTAAAACTTTATAATCTATCCTGATTTCTTTAAATTTTTCCTTCTCTTTTGCCCTTTCTCTTGCCTTTTCCAGCTCTTCTTTAAAGCCATCTAAATCCAGTTTTAATTTCCTTTCCTTTGCTACTTCTTCTATAAAATCTATCGGTATTCCATAAGTATCGTAAAGTTTAAAAAGCACATCCCCCTTTAATACTTTATCCTCCTTAAAGGCTTTTTCAATTTCTTTTTCTAAATAAACAATATTCTTAAAAATTGTATTTAAAAATCTTTCTTCCTCAGATTTTATTATTACACTTATTTCTTCTCTTTTTTCTTTTAATTCATTATATCTTTCACCATAAACTTCTGAAAAGTAAGGAACAAGTTCATACATAAAACTTTCCCTTATTCCATTTTTATAAGCAAATCTCAAAGCTCTTCTTAAAATTCTTCTTAAAACATAACCTCTCCCCTCATTGGAAGGATAAGCTCCATCTGCAATTGCAAAAGTTAAGGCTCTTGTATGATCTAAGATAACCCTAAATAGTGTTTTTGAATCTTCATATTTTCTGTTTAATATTTTTTCAAGTTTTTTATTTGCTTTTTCAAAAAGTTCAGTCTTATAGGATGATTCCTTTTCCTCAAGTATCATAAGAACTCTTTCAAGTCCCATTCCTGTATCAACTCCTCTATTTTTTAATGGCAACATTTCTCCGTTTTCCTGCATATCAAACTGTGGAAAAACTATATTCCATATTTCAAGATATCTATCACAATCACAGCCAGGTTTACAGTCACTTTTTCCGCAGCCGTAATTTTCTCCAAGGTCATAATAAATTTCAGTAGATGGTCCACAGGCACCTGTTTTTCCAGCAGGACCCCAGAAGTTTGTTTCCTTTCCCATTTTTAAAATTCTTTCTTCTTCTATTCCTAAAGATTTCCAGATTTTAAAACTTTCTTCATCCTCAATATAAACGCTAAAATACATTCTTTTTTTATCTAAGTTCAAGACTTTTGTTACAAATTCATAAGCCCATTCTATTGCTTCCTTTTTAAAATAATCCCCAAAGGAAAAATTACCAAGCATTTCAAAAAAGGTATGGTGTCTTATTGTTAAACCTACATTTTCAAGGTCTGTTGCCCTTAAACACTTCTGACAGGATGTTGCTCTTTTAAAGGGCAGAGGTACCTCTCCTGAGTAAAAAGGCTTGAACTGAACCATTCCTGCTGTTGTGAATAAAAGGGTAGGGTCCTTTTCAGGAATAAGAGATGAAGATGGAACTATTTTATGCCCCCTTTCTTCAAAAAATTTTAAGAAAGAAACTCTTAATTTTTCAGCTGTCCACATAGAAAAAGAGATTAAATTGGAAAAAATTTTGGGGGAATGGAACCCTTAATCTTTACTATTCTTTTATAAGAGCGGGAGACGGGATTTGAACCCGCGACCCCTACCTTGGCAAGGTAGCGCTCTACCGCTGAGCTACTCCCGCAGATTTTAAATTATAATTTTATTTTTAAAAATTTTCAAATTTTTATAATCCAAAAATCTGTTTTTCAGGTGGATGGATAACATCAAAGTAATATTGAAGTTCGTATGTCTCTCCTGATTTTAATTTAAATTCAAAATAATATTTCCCTTCGGGTTTATCTTCTTTAAAAGGTTTTTTTGAAAATTCTATGTTATTTATTACAATATCAGGATCAGAGGAAACAGGAACTTCTGCTATTAAAATTCCTTTAATTTCTGTTTTTCTTTCATTTTTTATTTTTACACTATATCCAAATTCCCTTTTAATTTTCTTATCAAATAAACCACTTTTATTTATTTCTGACTTTATTAAATCATAACTTACCTTAACATAAGGGTCTTCGCCAAAATAAAATAAGAGAGTATCACCGGGATATATATAACCTATATCCTTTTTACCTATAAATTCTTCCTCTAAAAAAATATTTCCTGTTCCCCTTGGTAAAATTTCTTTCGAGGCTAAAACTCCCTTTGCCATTAAAAATCCAAATTTATAACTTCTTGGTATAACTTTATAGGAAAAATCTGAATTAATTTCAAATTTTTTCATAAATAACATAACTCCCTTTATATCGGAAGGTATGGTAGTTTTAAAAGGAAACCTATATTCAAAGGATGTATATAATTCTTTTTCTTCAACAGGTATTTCGATTTCTAAATGTTCTTCACTTATTCCTGATTCAATAGTCTCAACTTCACCAGGAGTGGCTTTCATTCCCTTAAAAGTAGGTTTTCTTCTTGTAAATCTTTCTCCTATTATCCATCTTGAGATTACTGGTTCAATATATTTACGAGGAGAAAGTGTTGAAAGATTTACATAAACATTTTCAAAATCTTTTCCTGTATACTGGAAAATTCTTGAGTAAAGGTTCATTTCAACTTTTTTTTCTTCAGGTAAACCATTTATTTTATAAATTAATCTGTATCCACATTTTGAGGGTAAAAAGTATTCTAAGTTTAAAAAGGATTTTCCTTCTATTTTTGAATTTAAATTGACTTTTAATGTTAAATCCTCAATTCCAATAGGATGGTATATGGATAACTTTTTCTGTATCTCCTCTTTTTTGAAATTTAAGTCTTTTATTTTTTTGTTAATTTTATTTATTTCATTTTTTATTTCTGTTCCTTTATTTATTATTACATTAAGTGCATTTATAACATTACTTGAAATAAATTCCTTTTCTAAGAATTCCTTTGATTCCTTTTCTGAATAGGAAGTTTTGAAGCTTTCAATAAATTCGCCTGCCTTTTTTAAATTTTCAATTTTAACAGAAAGTTTTTCTATTGTATCATTTATTAAATCAAGGGAATCCTGTAAAACTTTTAGAAAATCTCCGTATTTATTGAAAACTTTCTTTTCAAATCGGGTACTTATAAGTTCACCATCCTCAAAGTCAATTTTTAGGGATAGTGTATCCACAATTGGTAAAAGTTTCAGATTCACTGTATTGACCCCCTTTTTCAAATTGACTTCCCTTTTTTCAGTTATAAGTGCACCTTCAGGATAGAAGGTGACTTCAGAAAAATAAGAAATTAATAAAAATAAAAAAATCATAATTTTTTTTATTATAATTTAAAATGGATATAATTTCAAAAATTTTATTTAAAATATTTAGGTTTTTTTTCCCCTCTTTAAAAACACCTTTTTTGACAGTGGATGGTATTGTTGAAATTTATGATGAAAATAATAATTTTAAAGGAATAGTTTTAATTGAAAGAAAAAATCCACCCTTTGGTTTCGCCTTACCGGGTGGTTTTGTTGAATATGGTGAATCACCTGAAAAAGCTATCTTAAGGGAAATTGAAGAGGAAATAGGTGTTAAAGCTGAAATCATAAGACTTTTTGGTGTATACGGTGAGCCAGATAGAGACCCGAGGTTTCACACTGTCACCTGTGTTTATATTTTAAAAACAAAGGAAAAACCCAAAGCCTCCTCTGATGCTAAAAGGGTATATATTTTTGATTTTAATAATATACCCTTTGATAAGATTGTATTTGATCACGGGAAAATTATAAGGGATTATTTAAAATTTAAGGGCACTCTGGTGGATAAAGATTCCTTTTGAAGATAATTTAATAACATTTATTCTTTTAAGTTCATTTATTATCCTTGATACACTTTCTCTTGATGAACCTATAGCTGAAGCAATTTCTTTTATTTTAAAATTTTCCTTAATAAAAATATATTCTCCTATTTTTTCACCTTCTTTTTCAGCCTTTTCAATAAAATACCTTGCAATTCTACCTGATACATCAAGAAATACAAGAGAACTTAATTTTTCATTTGTTTTTTTTATTCTTTCTGCCATTTCTTTTATTATTGAAATGAGTATCTCCGGATGTTTCATCAAGTTATACAGAAGATCCTCTCTGTGAAAAATTGTAACATCTGTATCTTTTATAGCAGTAACTCTTGCTGTCCTCTCCTCCTCACCAAAAAAACCAACTTCACCAAAAAAATCACCTTCTTTTAAATAAGTTAAAGTAATTTCTTTTCCATCTTCAGAAAAAAGAGAAACTTTTACCTCACCTGAATTGATTATGTAAATAGAGTCTCCCTTTTCCCTTTCTTCTATAATAATTTCTCCCTTCTTATATTTTTTGCTTATACCCAGTTTCTCTATTATTTCAATTTCCCTATCAGACAGAAATTTAAAAAGAGGAACATCTTTTAATGAGATTGATTTTCCCATTTGTTTATATTATAATTAAAAAATAAAAATAAATTCAAAGGGTTCAAATCCAGAATTTAAAAAAGAAAAAAAAATGAAACCAAAAATTCATCCCGAGTATGTGGAAGCAGTGATTGAGTGTGCTTGTGGAAATAGAGTTGAGACCCGTTCTACAAAAAAATTTATTAAAGTTGAAATATGTTCAAATTGTCATCCTTTCTTCACAGGTAAGGAAAAACTTGTTGATACAGAGGGAAGAGTGGAGAAGTTCAGAAGAAAGTATGGAGAAAAAACTAAAACTGTAGCCTCAAAGATGAAATCAAGGAGAAAGAAAAAGACCTCTTAAAAGGAGGTTAAAATGAGTTTGCCAAAGCCCATAGGACCCTATTCCTTATACAGGGAAGCAGGGAACTTGGTTTTTCTCGCAGGTCAGATTGGTATTGATCCAGAAAAAGGTGAAATGCCAGAAACTATTGAAGGGCAAACCGAAAAGGTTCTTGAAAACATTAAAAAAATTCTTGAAAGTATAAATTTAAAAATGGAAAATGTTATAAAAACTACAATTTTTCTTAAAGATATTAATGATTTTCCAAAGGTAAATGAAATTTATTCAAAATATTTTAAAGAACCTTATCCTGCAAGAACTACTGTTGAGGTAAGCTCTTTACCAAAAAATGCAAAAATTGAAATTGAAGTTATTGCTTATAGAAAATGAAAAAGACAAAAAAAATTAGAGTTTTAATTGCAAAACCAGGACTTGACGGTCACGATAGGGGAGCAAAGGTAGTTGCAAGGGCTTTAAAAGATGCCGGTATGGAAGTTATATATACAGGTCTTCACAAAACTGCTGAGGAGATTGTGGAAGCAGCTCTTCAGGAAGATGTGGATGCCATTGGACTTTCCATACTTTCAGGGGCTCATATGACCTATTTTCCAAAAGTTTTAAAATTAATGAAGGAAAAAGGGCTTGATGATGTTTTGCTTTTTGGTGGTGGGATAATCCCTGAGGAGGATAAGAAGAAATTAAAAGAAATGGGTGTTGGAGAATTATTTGGGCCTGGGACACCTTTAAAAGAGATAATTGAATATATAGAAAGATGGGTAGAGGAGAGAGATAAGAAAAAAGGTGAATAATAAAATGGGAGGAGGGGAAGAATATAATAAAAAGATTTCTGTTTCTTAGTTTATTTTTTCTTTTATCCTGTGCTCTTGAAGTTGAAGTAAAAGAAGTAATAGATGGGGACACATTTCTCACTTTTTCAGGTGAGAAGGTAAGACTTATAGGAATTGATACACCTGAGGAGGGAAGATTTTATTATTATGAAGCGAAAAAGGCTCTTGAAGAACTTATTAAAGGTAAAAAGGTTAAACTTGAATTTGATGTTGTAAAAAAAGATGTATATGAAAGAATCCTTGCTTATGTTTTTGTTGATACCATATTTGTTAATAACTATATGTTAAAGAATGGTTATTCCTATATTTACACCTTTCCTCCGAATATAAAATATATACTGAAATTTAGAAAGTCCCTTGAATATGCAATAAATAACAAAAAAGGTATGTGGAAAATGTTTCTTGATGAAAAGGATATTTTTATAGGAAATGCAGAAAAAATGGAGTTTCATAAAAGAAACTGTCCTCAAATTCCTGAAATACCTTCCTTTAACAGGGTTAATTTTAAATCTTCTATGGAAGCACTTCTTGAAGGTTATCATCCTCATAGATTATGTAATCCTGTTAAATTTATTAAATGATTTTTTTATTTTATATTTTTTTTGAGCTTTCAGAAATAAATGCTTTTATTGAAAGTTCAACAGGTGATATATGGGGAATTTATAAAATAAAAAGGGCAGAGGAACTTTTAAAAAAAGGGAACTTTTATGTTAAAAAGGATTTGGTAGATGTTTTAGAATCCCCCCTTTCTGATTCTGTTAAAGGTAAAGCTATAGAGATTTTGATGTTTTTAGGTCCTGATACTTTACAGAATGCTTTAATTTCCCTTCAGTATCTTCTTGATCTTCATTTTTATAAAAAAAGAAAAGATAAACTTTGGGCTTTACAAAATTTTTTTAAAAAGAAGAAAGATTATAAATTCTGTGAAAAAGTATTGAGAAAAATAGCCTCTGATTATCCAGAGGAGAGAGTTAATGCGCAAAAGGAAATTTTTGAAATTTTTTTAAAAACTAAAAATTTTGAAGGTATTTATCCTTTACTTGATATAATAAAAAAAGAAAGACCTGACTTATATCTTTTTTATTTGTCAGAATTGAAGGATACAATTTCCTTTCTTTTTAATTATGATACATTAAAGAATATTAATAATTTTCCCTATTCTGATTCTATTTTCAAAATTTATAAAAATTTTCTTACTTTTAATGATACTTTTATAAATGATCCTGATACTGAAAATTTGAAAATGTGGCAAGAAGAATTTTTTATAAAAAAGAATAAGAGAAAATCTGATTCCTTGAGAAAGTATATTTTTGAAAATTACGGTTACATTTTACCTTTATTTCCTGATTCCTCATATATACCAAAAATTTTGACTAACATTTTTGAAAATAGAAAATTGGATTGGAAGGAAATTTATGATAAGGGTCTTTATGATATTATTTATAAATATGCTGGAAATAAGAATAAGTATTTTTTACCTTCACTCTATTTTTTGAGTTTTATAGATAAAGAGATAAATTTTCCTGATACTCTTAGAGGTGATTCTCTTTTCATTTCCCTTATTAGTTTCAAAAAAAATAAAAAGGGGATAAACTATGTTCCATCTAAATATAATTATTTAAAAGGAAGATTCTATTTTATGAAGGATAAGAAAGATAGCAGTATTTATTTTTTGAGATTTTCAAAATTTTATAAGGATATTTCACTTCTTTTATATCTCCTTTCTCAAAAAAAAGATACTTTTAAAATTGATTCCTTATTAAAAAAATATGATTTAAATAAAATTCTTGAATTTAAAAGGGGAAGGGAAGCACTTTTAACATATTACCATTTAAAAAGAGAAAAAGAAAATATAATAAAACTTTATAAATATTTTAAAAAATATGATGCAGATATTTTAAAAAGATATTATAAAATTTTTGTTCCCTATATTATTGAAAATAAAAGTTTTAAGGAACTTTTTAAACTTTCCCTTTTCTTAGATGATGATACTTTGAAATTGAAAGCACTTTTACATTTAGAAAGCTTTAATATGGCTGAATATTATTTTAAAAAAAGAAAAATTGATAATAAATTTGTTATTGAAAAATTTTTTAATTTTTATGCAGAAAAGGGTAATGTTGAGGATTTGAATAAATTGAAAAACATAATAAGTAGAAAGGAGGAATTTAAAGATCAAAAAAAGTGGTTTGATTCAGTTTTTGTAATATATAAAAAAGCAATAGATTTGATAAAAAATCAGAAGTATAAAGAAGCAGATTCCCTTCTTAATATATTTAAGAATGATCCTTATCTTAAAAAGAGAATAACTTTTGAAAAAGCAAATATAAGTTTTGTTACAGGAAAACTTCAGGAAGCAAAAAAAATGTATTCTTTTCTTTACAAAAAATACAGAGACGAATTTTCCTTATATAATTTAACTATCGTTTTGAGAAAGTTATCTCATGATTCCACATTACATTTTTATAAAGTCTATAGTGATATAACAAAAGGTAAAAGCGATTTTTATCAGGCAGTTAAAAGACTTGCTTATCTTTATATGGATTACGGAGATTATAATAAGGCAAAGGAACTTCTGGATTTAATATATGGCTTATCACCTGACTCCTTTGAGGAGAAAGAACTTAAATTTTTTTATATGCAAATTTTAAGAGCATTACTTGATTTTGAAAAAAGTATGAGGGAAGGTTTTATAATATATCTTAATTATCCAGAAGATAAACTTTTTACAAAAACCGCACTTGAAGAATCAATAGAACTCGCAAAAATACTAAAATTTGATTATAAAAAATTAATAAAAAATAAAAAATAACTTTTTACTTTTCTAGCCTAAAATTTTATTTTTATTTATTTTTTTATTTATATAGAGTTTAGACTATTTTTCTTGTTTTGTAATAAAGGGAAAGTTTTGCTCTTTTTGCGTATTTTATGGAACCCTTAGTGAATCCGCTTGATGATACGATTATTTTGTATCCCTTTTTACTCAGTTTTTTAACCTCAGTTAAAGGAAGAGGTCTTGACCAGTTTCTTACTGCTTTTAATGGTCTTTTAGTTTTTTTTATTCTTGAAGATTTTTTTGTTACTTTTTTGCTTTTTCTTTTTATCACCATTTTTGCTTTTATTTTTTATGAGATTTGAACTCTTTTATTTAATATTATATAACATTTTTTTTAATTTGTCAAGACCCTTACATATTTAATTTATAAAATTATGTCATCAGATAACATTAAAAAATATAAAGGTAATCATATATTCGGAAAAGCATACAAAAGAATGTTTGAAAATCTTTTTAATGAAAAAAATTCTATTGACAGAGTTTTAGATATAGCTAATAAAGGCTGGCCAGGCGGCACAAGGTGGCTTTTTAAGGAAAATTTGTAATATTTTTATGGTGATATTATAAGTTTACTTCTTATATTAAATGGGAAAAGTGTTAAATATTCACCTTTTGCCCATAGCTCGTATTGATCGCTGTAGTTTCTATCAAAAATAACTCCACTTTCTCCTGGAGGTAATATGTAATAGAAATTTTTATATTTTAAATCTATAATCATTCTCATTGAAGGACCTTCTGGGACCCTGTAAGGAGTTTGAAGTTCAAAGCCCATTTTATTAATTGTTGTCAGTCCCCCATCAAGGGGTATTTCTTTTAATTTAAAAAGAAATCCAATAAATTTTATTTCCTTGAAAGGATGTTTAAAATCTGCTATGTGATATTTCCCATATTTTTCTTTTTTATACTCCTTACATAATTCTCTGAAGGATTTTATTATGTAATAATCTTCTATCACTCCTTCTCTTATATTATTTTCAAGAACACTTAAAGGTATATAGGAAAAGGATAAAAATTTTTTATAAAGTTTTTCCCCAAGTTTTTCCTTATAAAAATTCTCAAAAATTTTGTAAATTAGTTTATAAAAAATTAGAGGTTCTTCTTTATCCTTTGTAAAAATATAGTCAAAATTATTCAGTTTCTCATAAATCTCTTTTTCTTTTTTATCCATAGGTATATTTTTTAATGTAAGAAGAATCTTTTTACCTATCAACTCTGCATAAACATCCTTTACATCCCTTGATAAATTCATTAAATCTTTATAATTAAATTCTTTTTTATTTTTAAGAAGTTCATTTGCCCTTCTTGCTCTTCCTGAAGGTGAAAAATAAAGTGAGATGTAATATTTATAATTTCTTTCAGGTGGATTGTTACAGGATGCTATATAACCATTTTCAGGATTTATCTTTTTGGGTAAAAGGGAATCAGGAATAAATTCCTCAGGTTTTTCCTCTCTCACAAAAATTGAAGGGTTTTCCCTTTTTTCTATCCATCCGCAGGCTTTATAAAGCAAATTACCATCAACATCACATATAAGGAAATTTAATGATGGGTCCCTGAACTCTTTTAAGGCACTGTCCGCTTCATAAACATTATTTGCTCTATATAACTTAAAGATAGATAAAATTTCATGTGATAAAAGAGAACTTCTCCAGAAATAAAAAAGCTTATTTTTTTCATCAACAAGTGGCATTTCCTCCTTTAAAATAACCTTTATTTTTTTATCATCCTTTCCCTTTATTTTTATTGTTTCTTCAATTATATCTACATTTTGTAAATCTCCTTTTATAAAATCTCCATCATCAAGACATAGGGAAGTAACACCTACTGCAATTTTCCAGTTTGTTCCAGGAACAGGTAAAGGAATTCCTGGAACTGTAAAACCAACAAAATTTAAGGAATCACTTTTTACAGAAATTAAATACCAGTTAGGAGGAATTGTTAAAGCAAGATGGGGGTCATTCTCAAGTAAGGGGGGATTTGAAATAGAAATAGCATTTGAGCCCGTAAATGATGGAATAAGTTCCTTGATTTTTTTTAAAAGATCCTCTTTTTTTTCAAATTCATTAATTGATTCAATATGGGTGGGTGCATCAAGGGGATAAAAGGGTAAAAATACTTTAATTTTTTCTGTGTCAATTTTTTCTTTTAATTCTGTATAAAAAAGATCACCTTTGAAAGAAAGGTTTAAATCCCAGGATATAATTTTACCTATTGCTATTGAATGTTCAATTTCCCATTTTTTAGGTTTATAATTTAAAAGTAAAAACTCAATAGGTAACATTCCTATTCTTTTTTCAATATAGGCATTGACCCCTTTTGAATAGCTTTCAAGAATTCTTTTTTCAAGGGGTAAAAGATTTTTTGCACTTTTTATTGCAATCCTTTTAATTCCAAGAACTCTGAAAAAGGAATCAACCTTAAAGGTTTTTTCACCAAAAATTTCAGAAAGTTCCCCAAAACTTACCCTTCTTAAAAGATCCATCTGAAACATTCTATCCTGAGCATGAAGGTAACCTATTGCAAAAAATACATCATCAAGATATTTTGTTTCAATATGTGGGATTCCGTATTCGTTAAAGTATATAAAAATTTTGTCCTTGACACCTTTTAAACTTATTTCACCACTTCTCACAGGCAGGGATATTCTGATCCTTATATAGATAAAACCAGAAAGGAATAATATCGTAAAGAATATTAGTAAAATTAAATTTAAAATAAATTTTTTTATTTTACTTTTCATAATAAGATTTTAAGATAAATTTTTAAAAAAATCTCTTAAAAACTTTGTCCTTCTCCAAAGGATAAATATTTACCTTCCTCTGAAAAACCTATATCCATTCTCATAACAGGAAGATCGTATGCTTTTGTTATTTCTATTCTTACTCCAAATCCATAGGAAAAAGCAAATTTTTTTCTGTCAAACATATAAGAATTATCTATAAAGAAAACAATACCTGGTTTAAAAAGATCAAAGAATTCCTTAAAATAAATTCTTATTTCACTTATGTTTAAAATGTAATGGAAGGTATTAAAATAAAATGCCTTATATCCCCTTAAACCGTATAATCCACCAAGGTAACGGAAATTAAAATCATTAAAAATTTCCTTTATTTTTTCATACCGAAACATAAAGGCAAGTATAGCGGAATTATTTATTTTTAAATAAAGAAAACTTTGCAGATTAAAAAATTTATCTAAAAAATCTTTTAAAGTTAAAGAATTTATTAAACTTAATCTATTTTCAAAGAAATTAATAAATAATTTAGTTTCATATCCGGTTTTTCCCTTAACTATATTTTTATAAAAATTTAATCTAAGAAAAATTCCCTGAAGATTATATTCCTTTTCTCCAAAATTTCTTATAAACTTTACAGTCTCTGTTTTTAACTTTCCAGTTTCAAACCCAATTGATAAATAAAAGTTACTTTTATCTATTCTTTTATCACCTGATCCAATTAAGGGTGAAAAAAATAAATCTTTTTTTAAAAAATTTTTTGAAAATTCAAAAGCAAAATCCTTTCCACTGAATTTAAATGTATCAATAATAATTCCCTTTTCATAAAGAAATCTTTTTGTTTTATACTCTGTATAATACAGGTTTAACCTGTTGTTTGCATAGGGAGAAAAAAAGGGAAAAATTGATATATTTTTTATCTTTGAAAATTTTGAATCAAGATAAAAAATTGATATATCATGATTTTTAAAAATTGAAGGATAAAAAATCTGAAAGTATAAATATGGGTATTCGTATCCCCAAATGTAATTTAATCTTGCATCAATTAAAAGTCCAAGAAAATTGTGTTCCCAGATACCGATTCCCTTCTGAACCAAACCTCCGCCTCCTTCAAAATTTAAAAATAAGGCAAGTGTAAAAAGTGGTCTTAATTTTATTATTAAAGTATCTTCCTTTTTGAAAAATTCAATTTCTGTAAAAACACCTGTTTCTCTTAATCTTCTTATGCTTTCGCTTATTATAACTGTGTCCCTATCCTCAAGGAGAAGATTTTTAATTCTGAATTTTTTTGGTTTAAAGGAGATTTTTTCCGCAATTTTATATAAAAAGAAATCCGATTCAAAAATTGGTTTATAAATTATTTTTACATTTTTAGCTGTTATTATTAAAAATATTAACAAATTCATTTTATAAGTAAATAAATATCCATTTTTCTTATATTACTTTCTGATTCGCCTATTTTTTTTATTTCTTTAAAAAATTTTTTAAATCCCTCATTTATTTCACCAACATATAAAAGTGTATCCGGAAGTTTTTTTTCTTTCTGCCATATTGTAAACTGGTTTTCCCTTGAATTTATGTTCAGGGAGTAAACATAAGGTTTATCTTTCATATAAAAGGATAAAAGGGAAGCTATTTGATAGTTATTAGCTGCAAAATTTTTTATTCCATATCTTTCAGCAAACCATTCCACATCAAAGGCAAGTTCCTTCCATCCTTTCATTCTAAATGTGGGATCTTTTTTAAATTTTATCAAAGGATAAAGGGTATGTAAATGAATGTAAAAGATTAAAACAAAAGTTATAAAAGAGGTGATATAAAAACTTTTACTTTCCTTTAAGTATTTTACAGCAATTATTAAAAGAAAAATATAGGATATACTTGGCCAGTTTGCCTCTGCTTTTGTTTTAAGTGAAGAAATCATAAAAAATAAAAAGGGAAATAAAAAGGAAAAAGTTAAAAAATTTATACCTTCATTAAAAATACCTTTAAAACCATAAAAGTATATTAGAATTGAAAGGGGGAAGGATAATACAAGTATAGAATCTAAAAGGTATAATAGAGTGTTCATAAATTCTATTTCTTTTTTTCCGTATCCATGATGAATTTGAAATTTGAAGCTAACAAAATCATTCATTAAATTCCATATTATACATGGCGAAAATATTAAAAGGGATATTAAAAGGAATAAGAAAATTTCCTTTGAAAATAATTTTTTCTTCTGAAAGAAAAAAAGAATGATTGATGGTAAGATGAGGATTGATACATATTTTGATAAGAGGGAAAGTCCATAAGAAATTGCTGCTAAATAAAGAAAAAAAGGTTTTTTTTCTGATTTTAAAAGAAAATAAAAGGTAAGTATTATAAATAAAGCCATAGGTGTGTCAGGAGTTATTACTACACCCCCAACTGAAAATATTAAGATGAGGGAGGAAACATAGATTGATGTTAAAATTTTAGTTTTATCAATTTCTATAAATATAAGTACTAAAATCAATAAAAAGATAAGACCTAAAAAAAATGCTGGAAATCTAACACCTAATTCATTATCTCCTAAAAAAATTTTTGAGATTTTAATTAAGTATGCAACCATTGGAGGGTGGTCAAAGTAGGAGAGATCTAAGTTAGAGGACCATAAAAAGTAATAAGCCTCATCCTCTGTTAGTTCTGTTTTTAAAATTATTAAAATTTTTATAAGAATTAAAATGATTATCTGTAATGTTATAAAAATCTTTTTCATATTTAATTTTAAGTTTGAAAAAAAACATTTTTTAAATTATCAAGAATCCATTCAGTAAAAATCATTTTCTCCCTGAATAAAGGTTTTAATAATATTTTATCCTTTTTCTCCATAATGAAAAATAGAAACTGTTCAAAATTTTCTTCCTTTGAGAAGAATTCAAAAATCTTTGATTTATCAGAAGTAAATATTCTTTTTAATTTAAAAATGCGTTCCTTTTCTTTTCTTTCATAATTATTTTTAAAATCTTCTTTTTCTAAAATTAAGTGATCAATTTTATTTACAATTTTAATTTCCTTTTCAAGATAAGGTTTTTTATCTGAAACCTTTTTAAGAGATAAAAAATAAAAATTTTTACCCATTTTTTTCCATTTCCTTGCATATTTTGTGTCTGTGGCTTTTTCAAGAAAAAATTTTTCAAATTCATCCTCAATAAAATATCCTTTACTTAAAAATTTTTCTTTCATTTCTTCATAAAAAAATTTTTCGTCTGTTATAGAGTAGAACTTACCTTCTTCTTTAAGTGAATACCATATAATTTCAGGAAAATCACCCTCGTAAATTCTCCTTTCTTTATGTTTTTCTTTTTTGAAAGTAAAAGGAAATAGCATAAATATTTTTTCAAAAAGAAAATTGGGAAAAGCATATTTTAATAAAAATTTTGCATCACCATGAAATAAAAATATATTTGGATGATAGGAAAGTTTTTTAAGGAGAATTTTTATCATTTTTTTTGAAATTTCAATTCCCACTAAAGGGGATAAAGGGTCAAGGGCAAAAAGGTGAATTAAAAAATCTCCCTTACCAAAGCCTATTTCTAAAAATCTTACAGGTTTTGGTCCAAAAAAATTTGTATTTAAGGGAAGTTTTTCATCCTGCCAGAAAACTATCATAGAATATAATTTTAAAATGAAAATTATTGAAAGGAAAAAAGTTAAAAAAGGAATAAGATTATTATTTTTAATTTTTTTTATTTCTTTTCTTTTTGTTTTTTTTCATTCCTTTTCTAAACTGGATATTCAATATTTTAAAAGCATAAAAATTTTCTTTGTGTTTTTATTAATTTTATCTTCCTTTTTTTATATAATTTTTGCTGGTTTAAGTATAAGTTTTGCCTCCTTTTCCTTAAATAAAAAAGTTAATCTTTCATTTTCTATTGAGCTTCTTCTTTCAGGATATTTTCTTGCTTCAATAACACCATTTGGTTCAGGTGGTCTTCCCTATCAACTTTTTTTACTTTCAAGAAAAAAATTATCTCTTGGTGAAGGCACTTTTATTTTATATATTTTTGCATTTTTTAAATATTTATTTTTATTTAGCTCTTTAATTTTAAACTTAAATTTTTTACCAATTAATAAAAATCCATATATAAGAATGATTTTTTCTTATATAATTTTACTTATAATTTTGATGTTTATTATTCTCTTATTTCTTTTTATTCTTCCAGAAGAAACATTGAAATCCTTTTCTTTTAAATTTGAGGGGAATTTTAAAAAGATACTCAATTACCTTTTTATTGAACTTATTAATTTTAAAAGAGTTTTTATTATATTTTTGAAAAATCCTCATTATCTATTATTATCCCTTTTATTTGCCTTTAAAAGTTTTTTAAGTCTTGTTTTAATTATACCTTTAATTTTTTTTGCTCTTGGAGTAAAGATAGAATTTTTTAAAATTTTTTTGCTTTCATCTTTTATATATGTGCTTTTACTTTTTTCTCCTTCACCCGGTGGAATTGGTTATGCTGAAATAATATCTTTCTTTTTAATCTCAAAAAATCTGGAAAGTTCTTTTATTCCTCTTATAGTTTTTTTATGGAGATTTTTCTCCTTTTACATTTTTGCATTTTCAGGTTCTTTTTTTATATTATGGAGAATATCAAAATGGAAACTTTAATATTTTCCCTTACAGGTTATTTAATTGGCTCAATCCCTTTTTCTTTTATAATTGGCAAATTAAAGGGTGTTGATATAAGGAAAGTTGGTTCCGGTAATGTGGGTGGCGCGAATGTAAGAAGGACTCTTGGTTTTAAGTATGGTTTTTTAGCTTTTATTCTTGATTTCTTAAAAGGGTTAATTTCTGCTTTAATCCCGAAATTTTTGGGTTCTTCTCCTTTTTATTCCTTTTTATCAGGTTTTTTTGCAGCTTTAGGGCATTCTTATTCTATTTTTCTTAAATTTCAGGGTGGAAGGGGTATTGCTACATCCCTTGGTTTTCTTTTTACTCTTTTTCCAAAAGAAACTTTAATTTTTTTATTAATTTTTTCACCTTTATTTTTTATAAAAGAGGTAGCTCTTTATATAATTATATTTATTTTTTCTATTTCTCTTTATATTTTTTTAAAATTTAGGGAATTTTCTTTTTTACCTTTAATTTTTTTAATTTTTATTGTTTTCAGGAGAGTTCAATTTGTTTACGGTGATTTAAAAAGTGGGAGGGGATTTTTAAAAAGTTTTATTAACAGGTTTTTATTTGATGCACCTGAAAAAAGGAAATTTTAATAGACAAAGAATCTAAATTGCTCTTTTATAATTTGGAGTAAATAGAGAAAAAATATGGTGAAATAGTGGTTAAGAGGATTAAGATTAAATAGTTTGTGAAAAATATGGAGAAAGGTTAAAGTAGAGGAGGCATTCAATATCGGTAAAAATTACCATTTTTTGAAAATCTTTAATATTTATTCGCATATTCTATAATTTTATGGTAGCCGCACCCTTTAGGGTGCGCAAAAATTCGCTTTTTCTTTTATCCCCATAATTTTATTTAATCATATGGGATTCACAATTCTAAGTAAAAATTCGCAGGCTAAAGCCTGCGCCTACCATTTTTTTGAAAATCTTTAATATTTATTCGCATGATTCTATAATTTTATGGTAGCCGCACCCTTTAGGGTGCGCAAAAATTCTTTGAGAATGTTTTTTCTTTTATGCCCATAATTTTATTTAATCATATTTAATCATAAGGTATCCACAATTTTATGGTAGCCGCACCCTTTAGGGTGCGCAAAAATTCACTTGAAAAAATAAAAGTTTTAGTTTATAATAAAATTTTAAAGAGTAAAATTTTAAAAAATAAATAAAACATTTAGGGAGGGTATTATAAAATGAAAAAAGATTTTCAAGAAAAACTTGAAGTCTTAAGGAAGAAAGGTCATTTTTTGACCTCTTCAAGGTTAATGATTCTTGAATATTTGAGTGAAAGTACTTCTCATCCCACTGCTGATGAGATATATAATGCATTGAAAGATAGACTCCCATCCCTATCAAAGGCTACTGTTTACAACACTCTTAAACTATTTATTGAACTTGGAGTAGCAAGGGAAATCAAGGTTGAAAGGGATAAATCAAGATTTGAAGCAAAAACAGACCCCCATATTCACTTTACATGTGTTAAATGTGGAACAGTTTATGATATTGAAAAGGAAACAGTTAAATTTCCAAAAAATATAGAAAATCATAAAGTAATGTTTGGTGATCTTTTGCTATACGGAATCTGCTCATCTTGCCAGAAAAAGGAAAGTTCCTAAGAAGAATTAACAGGTTTGTTACATTTGTAGAATTTAAAAAAAAGAAGGTAAAGGCTTATCTTGCTAATTCAGGAAGATTAAAAGAAGTTTTAAATGAAGGGGCGGAATGTTTGATTGAGAAAGGTAAGGGAAAGATTCCCTACAAGTTAATTGCAGTTAAAAAGGATGATATATGGGTTTCAGTTGATTCTCATCTTCCCAATAAATTTTTTTATGAACTTTATAAAAGAGGAGAAATTGATTTTTTAAGAAAAGCAAGATTTCTTTCAAGAGAGTTTAAAATAGATGGTGAAAGGATTGATTTTTTATTTATAAGAGGTAAAAAAAGAATTTTTGTTGAAATAAAGTCCTGTACTCTTGTGGAAAGGGATATAGCTCTTTTTCCTGATGCTCCTACCATAAGGGGTAAAAGGCATCTTGATTTACTATCAAAATTAAAGGAAAATGGAGATGATGCTTACATAGTTTTTATTGTTCAGAGAAAGGATGCAAAAAGTTTTGCTCCCAATTCCTTTACTCATTTTGATTTTTCAAAAAGTTTATATAGAGCTATGGAAAAGGGAGTAAAGGTATATCTTATTGTTGCAGATTTTAATGATAAAAAAATGGAACTTGAAAAGATTTTTATGAAAAAACTTGATATTTTTGAAATTCTTGTTAATGAGTATCATTTATGGCGATATCCTGAAGTTTTTATTGATTATAAAAAGCTTAAAAAAGATTCCTTTTATCTTGATTTTAAAGGAGAAACTTGTTTTCACTGCTCCTTTGAAGAAAATTTCTTTGATTTTATTTATTTTGCAAAAGAAAGAGGTATAAATTTAGATCCTATTAAAATTGAAAGTAACATAGGTCATTTAGTTGCAAAAGTGAGAAAAAGTTAATAAAATTAAAGATGGATAAACTTAAAATTCTTCTTGTTAATGATGATGGAATAGAGGCAGAGGGTTTAAGAAGGGCTTTAAAGATTTTAAAGAATTTTGGGGAAGTTATTGTTGTGGCGCCATCAGAAGAAAAATCTGGTTCAAGCCATTCAATTTCTTTAAGGAAAAATATAAGAGTTAATAAAATAAGGGAAAATTTTTATTCTGTTGATGGAACTCCTGTAGATTGTGTTTTAGTTGCTATGGAAGCAATTTTAGAGGAAAAACCTCAACTTCTTGTTTCGGGAATAAATTATGGATTTAATCTGGGTGAGGATACATTTTATTCAGGGACTCTTGCAGCCGCAAGGGAAGGTTATCTTTATGATGTTCCTTCAATAGCCTTTTCAGTTGGTCCATATAATGAGCCTTGTTATGAAGGAGGTGAATATTATCTTGATTTAATTTTAAGAAAAATAATTGAAAGTAAATTTTATGAAAATAAATTTTTGTTAAATATAAACTTATATGATTTAAAAATTGAAGAAATAAAGGGAATTAAGGTTACAAAACTTGGGAAAAGACATTATTTAAATCCAATTGAAAAAGTGGGTGAAAATATTTATAAAATTGGCGGTAAGCTGAAACTAATTCCAGAGGAGGGCACAGATGTGAAAGCTGTTCTTGAGCATTTTGTGAGTATAACTCCTTTAACTCTTGATGCAACTGATATAGAGCTTATAAAAAAATTAAAAAAGATACTTGAATAAAAAATTAGAAGAACTTTTAGAAAGGTTCAGTAGCAAAAATGATCCTTTTTATAATTTAAGAAAAGAAATGGTAGATAAACAGTTAAGGGAAAGGGGAATATGTGATGAAAGGGTTTTAAAGAGTTTTCTGGCTGTCCCGAGGCATTTATTTGTTCCTGATAAAATAAAGTCTTTTTCTTATGATGATTCTCCTTTGCCTTTATTAGAGGGTCAAACAATTAGCCAGCCCTATATGGTTGCTTTAATGGTTGAACTTTTAGAGCCTGATGAAAACAAACATATTCTTGAAATAGGTACAGGTTCAGGTTATGAAACTGCAATTTTATGTCTTCTTAATAAATTTGTTTATACTGTTGAAAGGGTTAAAGATTTATCTCTTTATGCAAGAGAAAAACTTAAGGAACTTTCCATAGAAAATGTTTATTTTCATGTGGGTGATGGTTCAGAAGGTTTAATGGATTTTGCTCCCTATGATGGTATAATCTGTTCTGCTGCTGCTCCAGATGTCCCCCTTCCTTTTATAGAGCAATTAAATCCAGGAGGAATTATAGTTATGCCTATAGGTGATAAACTTTATCAGGACCTTGTAAAAATAAAAAAAGAAGGGAACAAATTAAAAAAGGAATATCACGGGCCCTGTGTTTTTGTTCCATTAATAGGGAGGTATGGCTTTGAAGAATAAAAAGATGGAGCCGGGGAGATTTGAACTCCCGACCCCCTGGTTGCAAACCAGGTGCTCTCCCACTGAGCTACGGCCCCGTTTTTTATTATAACTTTTACTTTTTAATATTTTCAATTTTATTTAAGTGATAAAATTATTGCCTCTTTAACTTCATTTACAGAAATTTTTTCAAGATTGTTGGATTCTGTTTTTAAAACTATGCTTTCACCAAGTGGTCCCCATCTTTTTGGGGTAAAGGGTTTTTTTTCAGAGAATATTGAAACTGTTTTAACATTCAATGCAGATGCTATATGAATAACACCTGTTGAAGGGGCAAAAACAAGGTCACATATGGAAATAAAGTTTATAAACTCCCTTAAATTAAAGTCTCCTCTTAAATCTATGATGTTTTCCTTTTTAAAAAAATCAAAATTTTTTTGAGTTCCTGTTATAAAAATGGTTCCGTCAATATCAAGGATTTTTAAAAGTTCATTGTATTTAGTTAAACTCCAGTTAGGAGCAGAACCCCTTGATTCAGGGTGAATTAAAATAAAGGGTTTTTTATAATTTTTAAATTTTTCTTTAATTTTTGAGACTTCTTCCTCCTTTAGATATAATTGGGGTTTAAAGTAATCAATATCATATCCTGCTTTTTTTAAAAGTAAAACATTATAAAAGGACTCATGGAATTCGCAGGTTTTTCTGTGTAAAGGAATTCTTCTGTTGAATAGAAAAGAATAAAATCTGTAAAGAGTTCCTATTCTTTCAGGAATTTTTTTTATAAAAGAAAAATAGGCTTCTTTAAACCTTGGAAAAATATGAACTGATACATCAATTTTTAAATTTTCTATTTCCTTATCAATATTATCAAAGTCTGTAACTATGTCAATATCAGGGTGGTTTAAAAGAATTTCTTTATAAAGGGGATTACAAACAAAGATAATTTTTGAATCCTTATATTTTCTTTTTAAACCCTGAGGAACAGAAAGGGAAAGAACAAGGTCACCTATCTTATCTGTTCTGAAAAGGAGGAAATTCATTTGAGATAGATGCCGGGGCCCAGAATCGAACTGGGGACACCTGGATTTTCAGTCCAGTGCTCTACCGACTGAGCTACCCCGGCATTATATTTTAATTATAAGTTTTCTTTTTAAAAAAATCAAATTAAATACAACTTTTAAATAATTTGATAAACTTGAATTTTTGAAAAATTTATTGTATTATATTACTTAGTACTACTAATTATTATGTATTTTAAAAATTTAAAAAATGAGTAGAAATTTGAACAAAAAACTTCAAAAAGGAGGAAAAAAATGAAACAAAATAAACTACTAATAATAGTTACAGTTATATTAACCTTTGTGGGAATAAACTTTGCCTGCGATTGGTGCAATAAAAGATTATACACTGAACTGATTTCTGGTGAAAGGAATGATATAAGGGCTAAGGAGCTTGTCGTTGCTTTACAAAAAGAACAAAAGATAAATGGAAATGTCTCCAGTGACTTTATCAAGATAATACAAGAGAGAGATAAAAATTTACCCATTCCTATGACAAGTTTTGTAGACCAAAATACAAAGGCAGATGTAAAACTTAAAATTGAAATGCAGGAAGGAGAAGTATATATTGGAAACGGTGTTTTGTATAGGGGGTTTAATATAAGTGGGAAAATTCCTGGTCCAATGTTAATTGCTAATGAGGGAGATGTTATTGAATTTGAGGTTGTAAATAAAGGTACTGTCCCACATGGGCTTTCAATTCACGCCGCTTATACTCAAACATCTAAGTATCTTGGTAAAATTCAGCCGGGTGAAACGAGAGTTTTTAAATTTAAAGCAACTTATCCTGGTGTTTACCTTTATCATTGCGCTCCTGGGGCACACGCAATTATGATGCATACTATATTTGGTCAATACGGAATGATTGTTGTAAAGCCAAAGAAAAAATATAAATTGGAGCAGATTTTAAATAAAAAACCAGATATTGAAATCTATTTAATGCAGCATGAAGTTTATTCAAGTGGTAAAGAGGGTATAGATGGACAACCCGTCTATGTTCTATTTAATGGAGAGATTTTCAGATATGTTAAAGAACCTATTATGGCAAGACCAGGTGATTATGTTAGAATATACTTTTTAAATGTAGGGCCAAATCTTATTTCCACACTTCACATTGTGGGGATAATATGGGATTTTGCCTACTGGCAGGGCCATCCGGATAATATATTTGTAGGAGGACAAAGTGTTTTAGCAGGTCCAACAGATAGCTGGGTAGTTGAGTTTAGAATACCTCCGGATGAGGGTGATTATACAATCGTATCTCATGCTTTTGGAACAACTGACAGAGGTGCAGTTGGATTAATAAGAGTTCAAAGAGATGCTAAAATTGAACCTGTAATAAAAGCAGAAGGACCCAGTTATACATCTGAAGATCTTGCAAAATATAAAAAAGAAGCAGTGAGAATAATTGCCCCCTTTGAACCAGGAAGTGAAGATGTAGATATTCCGCAAGTGTTTGATGAAAATGTGAAGGAAGTGGTTGTTAGAATAAAGGGTAATTCCTATTATCCAAAAGTTGTTGATATTGTCGAAAATACAAAGGTTAAATGGATAAATGAAGATGTTTTTACATACGCTCAAGGAGAATTTGCAGGTATTCACAATGTAGCTGTTTACGAGGGACCTGAGAAGTTTGCTTCTTCCTTATTATTACATGCGCAAAGTTTTGAATATACATTTAAAAAGCCAGGTGAATACAAGTATCTCTGTACTCCACATCCATATATGAAGGGAATTGTAAAAGTAAGACCCAAAAAATCTGAGGCTTTGAGTTTTCTTACTCTGTTTTTCAGTTTTATAGCAATCATTATTTCTTCTGTTTTAGCTTTAAATTATGGGCTACGAAAGAATAAATAAAAAGCTGATGTGAATTAATAACAGAAATATCGGAAATAAGGAGGATTAGGAGATAGCTTTCATATACTTGGAAGGATTATCTACTTATAAATACCACTTTTTATTCCTGTTTTGGGAAGAGTTTTAAGATAATTTTCCCTGGATACTCAATGAGAATATAGAAAGTTAAATAAGGGTTTTAATATAAGACTTTAAAAAACTATTTTATCCCGTAGTGGACCAATCAGGCTTTACGGGTTTTTAATATAATTTTAAAAAACAATAAATTTTCTCTTTGTTTCAAAATTTTTTATTTTTAATTCACAAAAATATACACCCCTTCCAAGTTTATTTTCCTTTATGTTTAACTTAATCTCATATATTCCGGGTATTTGCTCTTTTTCCAAAAGTGTAATAACTTTTTGTCCCAGTGAATTATAAATGGTAATTGAGACTTTTCCTTTTTTACTTATAGAATACTTAAAAACAATAGATTTAGATTTAATATCTTGTACCGGAGGATAAAGGAAATTTTTTAAGGAAAATTCTGATGGTTCTCTTAATTTTTCCTTTAATTCTGTCATGAAAAATGGATGCCAGAACCCTATTATTGCCTTATAATTCTGAGAATTAAGCCATGGAGCACTTTCCGCTACCTGATGAAGTGTTCCTTTTAATCTGAAACTATTTGAACTTGCATTCGTAGCACCTGCTGAAAGGACATCAGATTTCAGGTAATAATTTTGGGAATAAAGAAGAGAAAAATAGAGTATTAAAAATAAATTTTTTTTCATCTTTCTTTTTCAAGAAGTGGTTTTATATGATTTTTATAATCAATTCCCCTTTCCTTTGGAAGACCATAGGCCTCTGGATGAAGGTAATATCCTATATCTTTTTCTCTCTTCCATTCTTCAACAGGTATTCTGTATTTTTCTGCAAATGGATCCTTTCTTATACCTGTTACCTGCCAGCAAACTTCCATTCCGGGTTTTCCACCTGCAATTTTAAATCTGTTATTTTTTATTTTTTCTGCTATGTATACTGGTGCATAATCCCCGATACAGGTTAATTGGTAACGGAAGTCCTTATTAAGTGCTTCAAACCATTCTGGAAGTTCTACCCAGGCTTCCCCTTTTTCATCAAGCTTTACAATTCCATCATAAACATTTTTCATTTCAGGTGATTCAACAAAAGAATGGTAAAGATACTTATTCTCGGGATCAAGAGGATGGTCAATCAGAAAACCACCTCCACCTTTGTATAAAGTCCCTGTAACTCTAACATCTCCTGAAAAATAACCTGCATAATCAAGTCCCAATCCCTCTCCTGCGTATCCAAATACCCCGTAGTCATCTCCATCTGCTCCAGGTGCATATCCATATACCCCATAGTTTGTTCCATTATCACCTGCTGAACCATATACTCCGTATTTAGTTCCTGTTGTTCCGTATGCAACTCCTCTGACTCCATAATTGTTAACAGAGCCGTTTGCTGCTTCACCCCATACTCCATATCTTGAACCTGAACCAGAAATTAAACTTGCACCATAAACACCTGTCCACCCACCAAGGAAATAACCACCGTATCCATAAGCAGGAGCAGGAACACTTGCTCCATATACTGCTTTTGCATCATAATTTCCACTGCCACCATATACCGCATGAACAGCATGACTAGATGCATTTAGAGAATCTGTATAAAAATATCCACCATACAGATTTTTTGTTTTTACATAGAGTTTTGAAGGAGGAAGATTTGTAAAACTTCTTCCCAATTTTATATTCCATGTGCTATCTGAGGGAGTAAGAAGATTTTGAGTGAGTTTCCAGTATCCTGTTCCTGTTTCATCATTAGAAGGAACCCATTCTGTCCCGCTCCACTTAAGAACTTGCCCAACTGATGGTGCATTGGATGAGACAGGTCTTCCAGCTATTTTTCCCGCATCCTCTGAGTATAAAGTAGCATATGCCCAGGGTGCACTTGTGATTGGAGTTCTTGGAGATAACACTTCACTTTCCACTGTAATTTGAAGCCATCTCGGAGCACCAGGAGTAAAAACATTTGCGGGAACATTTGTAAGAATAAATTCAAAAATACCCTGTGAGACATTAACATTTTGGTTTCCGCTGCTCCATAGTTGTGTTCCGCCTGTTTGGGCATCATAAATTGCAAAATTCATTGTTTTTGTTCCGTTAATTGGATTACCTGATGCATCAGTAAGATAACCCTGATAACTTAAGTTAAGTGGTATTGCGAGAATCTGGTTTTCCTTTTCCTTTCCCTTTGTAGAACCTGCATTTAATATGATGAAAAAGAAAGTAAAAATTAGCATTAGACCTAAAAATTTTTTTATTAAGTTACCCATCTGTCTTTAGAAAAGTTTTTTTGGAATTGAACCCTGATTTTATATATTTTATTTAAAAGTTCTCCGAAAGTAAAATTTTTGTATAATTCTATATTTTTAATCTTTTTTATAAAACTTTATTCCAAAAATTTTACACTTTTCCTTTGCCTCTTCCCTTATATAAGGAGAAACTATAAAAAGTTCGGGTTTTACCCCGGTTTTTTTCTCATAAAATTCCCCAATCCTCTTAAACTTCAAAACATCACCATCCGATACACTGCTTTTTATCTCTATTAAATAATGTTTATCATCTTTTATAACAAGATCTACCTCAACTATCGATGGATAACCAAAAATCATCCCCTCATTATCATATTCCTCCCATTTCTCAACATTATAGAATCCAAGTTCTTTTAAAATATCTTTCATACTTTCCCTGAAAGCTTCCTCTGCAAAAATACCCCATCTTGCCCCTACTGCGGTTATAGCATCTCTTAAAATCTTAAAACCATCCCTCATCTCTTTCGTAAGAAGCTCAAACCTCCTATCAACTTCCTCAAACCTTTTATTTATTTCCTCAAATCTTTTATTAGTATCTTCCCTTAGAGCCCTTAATTCCTCTCTTTGTGCTTTTAATTCATTTAGTATTTCTTTTATTTCCTCTCTTGTTACTGCCCTTTTATTAATTATTTCCTCAACCTTTAATCTGAAAATAGGTGATTTTTCAATAATTTCAGGTAATTTTTTCTCAATTATTTTTATAATATCTTCTTCACTTAAGATTTTTTTCATAATCCAATTATAAAGAAAAAACTTTAAAAATTCAATGTAAATTACTTGATTTTTTAAAACGTTTATAGTATTATTTTAAAATTAAAAAAGGTTCAATTCCAGAATTAGATTTCATAAAATGTTTAACTTTATCCTGTTTTTTTTAATAATAAATGAAACCCCTGAAGTTGGGGTAGTTGAAAAAATCGGTTCTTATTTGCCGGGAGATATTTATTTTGTTAATTCAGAGGGAAAGGAGTTCACTCTAAAAGATATTTCTTTAAATAAAAAACCTTTTGTTCTTGTTCCTGTTTTTTATAGCTGTAAAATGGTATGTCCAATGATGCTTAATGAAATTGTTAATAATCTGGAAAAGATTACTTCAAAATTAGGTAAGGATTTTTATATTATTGTTTTCAGTTTTGATCTTAAAGATGATGTTAATAAAGCATTAGAAATCAAAAAAGAATATTTTTTGTCTCTGAATAAAAATATTGATGAAAATGGTTTTAATTTCACGGTTTTGAAAGATTCCTCTAATCTTTATAGATTGACTATGTCTCTTGGATTTTATTTTAAGAAAGAAAATGGCACTTTAATTCATCCAAGTTCTTACATTTTTATTTCACCCGATTTAAAGATAGTAAGGTATATATATGGACCTGAACTTTTACCCCTTGATTTTGAATTAGCCTTACACGAAGCCTCAGAGGGTAAACTGGGAGGAATTAGAGTAAAAGCCACAAGGTTCTGTTTTAATTATGACCCAAAGGGTAGAAAATATGTTTTCAATTTCATTAAAGTTTTTATGACTTTCTCTATGATTTTTGTTATTTCTTTTGCCTTATTTTTAACTTTATGGATTAAAAAAGGAAAAAGGGAGGATTAAATGGAAGTTTATATACCTTATTATAAATCCGAAAGTAAATTCAGGGGGATTTTTTCCTGGATTTTTTCTACTGATCATAAAAGGATAGCCATTCTTTATCTTGTTACTATTTCTGTTTTCTTCCTTGTTGCTGTAACACTTGGTTTTCTAATGAGAATTGAGCTTATGAAAACGGGAAAGCAGATTTTTGATGCAAGAACCTATAACCAGGTATTTACCCTTCATGGAGTTATAATGATATTCTTATTTGTAATTCCTGTAATTCCAGCTGTTATGGGTAATTTCTTTCTTCCAATTTTAATAGGAGCAAGGGATGTTGCTTTTCCAAGGATAAATTTGCTCTCCTGGTGGTTATTTCTTTCTGGTGGAATAGTTGCTTTAATTTCCCTTCATACAGGAAAGGGTTTTGCTGACACAGGCTGGACTTTTTATGCTCCTTACAGTTTAAGGACAGGAACCAATGTTTCTCTTTCTGCCTTTGCTGCGTTTATTATTGGATTTTCATCAATTTTAACAGGTCTTAATTTTATTGCTACAATACACAGGTTAAGAGCAAAAAATTTTAGATGGTTTAATCTTCCTCTTTTTGTATGGGCAATATATGCGACTTCCTGGATTCAGGTAATTGCAACTCCTATAGTTGGTCTAATTCTTTTCCTTGTTATTTTAGAGAGAATTTTTGGTATAGGGCTTTTTGATCCTTCAAAAGGAGGGGATCCTATTATGTTTCAGCATATTTTCTGGATTTATTCCCATCCAGCTGTATATATAATGATTCTTCCTGCAATGGGAGTTATTTCGGAAATTATTCCCACTTTTGCAAGAAGAAAAATTGCAGGTTATAAGGCAATTGCCTTTTCTTCCCTTGCTATTGCTTTTATAGGATACCTTGTCTGGGGTCATCATATGTTTACAAGTGGAATGGCTGATTTTGCAAGGATTATTTTTTCTTTACTTACCTTTCTTGTTGCAGTTCCTTCAGGTGTTAAGGTTTTTAACTGGGTGGCAACCTTATATAAGGGTTCAATTAATTTAAAATCACCACTTCTTTTTGCTTTAGCTTTCATATTTTTGTTTTCCATAGGTGGTTTAACTGGACTTATAAATGGTGCCCTTGCCTCTGATATTCACATTCACGATACTTATTTTGTTGTTGCTCACTTTCATTATACTATGTTTGGAGGCGTAGGTTTTGGTTTTTTTGCTGCAATGCATTACTGGTATCCAAAAATGTTTGGTAAAATGTATAATGAAACTCTTGCAAAAATTTACTTTTTTCTAATGTTTATCGGTTTCAATATTCTTTATTTTTCAATGATGATTTTAGGAGTAATGGGTATGCCGAGAAGATATTATGATTATCTTCCCCAGTATGAGCCCCTTCAATTTTTAGCAACAGTTGGTTCATGGATTTTAGTTCCTGGTATATTTTTAATGGTTTTCAATTTTGTTTATCATCTTTTTAAAGGTAAAAAAGCTGAACAAAATCCCTGGGGAGGAGTAACCCTCGAGTGGCAGATTCCTTCACCTCCACCAGCTGAAAATTTTGATTATGAAGTTGTTGCACCCGATGAACCTTATGATTTTAAGAAAATCAGGGAAAAATTAAAAGTATAAGATTTTAAGAGGGATTTAAAATGGAAAGAGTAATGGAAATCACTCATATTCACAGAGATATAAAGGGTGCTAAAATTGGAATGTGGCTCTTTCTATTCTCTGAACTTTTATTTTTTGGTGGTTTATTTCTTATTTACTCTGTTTTTAGATATTCTTTTCCAGAAGATTTTGCAAAAGGTTCAAGAGAATTAAATTTAACTATAGGAACTATAAATACAATTGTTTTGCTTTCAAGCAGTCTAACTGTTGCCCTTTCAATTGCCGCCTTTGAAAAAGGTAAAAAAAGTCATTCGCTATTTTTTGTTTTCTTAACAATATTTTTCGCTCTTTTGTTTCTTGTTAACAAATATTTTGAATGGTCAGACAAGATTAAACACGGAATATATCCTGGATCTGATTTTCTAACCAGTATCTCAAGGGGAGAAGCTTCCTTCTTTAATCTTTATTATGTAATTACAGGTATCCATGGTTTACATGTTCTTATCGGAGTTATAATCTTTATTGTGATGTTTTTTATATATTTAAAAGAGCCAAGAAAGAAAATAAGTCTATGGGGGAGTGAACTAAAGAGTTTAAAGGGGAAAAGTATTCTTGGAATTGAAATTAATGAAAATGTTAAAGAAGTTAAACTTGATATCCGGTTAATTGAGAAAGAGGAAATTGTTAAGAAAGTTGATTATACAAAACTTTTTAATGCTGGATTATACTGGCATTTTGTTGATATTGCCTGGATATTTATTTTCCCATTGTTCTATCTAATTTAGGAGGTAAAAATGGAAAATAAAGAAACAGGATATTCCCTCTATTTTTATACCTGGCTTAGCCTTATTATTTTAACATTTTTGACAGTAACCTTAACTGCTTTAAGAATTTTTAATGCATCAATAATTATTGCTCTTACAATTGCTGGAATAAAATCCACTCTTGTAGTTCTTTATTTTATGCATCTTAAATATGAAGATAGGATTTTTAAATATATGGTTTTATTTGCCCTTTCTTCACTTGCTATTATTCTGATTTTACTTTTTTCTGATTATCCTTTCAGAGGAGGAGTATAATGGCTAATTTTACAAGGGATGTTGATAATGTTTTTTTATATATAGGTGGAATTGGATTTTTTCTCTTACTTTTAATAACTTTTTTAATGCTCTTTTTTATTTTCAAATATAGAAGTTCTAAAAATAAAGAGGCAGAAGATGTAAAAGATAATATAGTTCTGGAAATTACATGGACTCTCATTCCCACAATAATTGTTCTTTCAATGTTTTATTATGGATTTTATGTTTTTAAAAAGATGAGATATATTCCCCCTGAGGCTTATGAAATTAAAGTTACGGGTAGACAGTGGTCATGGCTTTTTGAATATGAAAACGGTTTTAAAAGCGACACCCTTTATCTTCTTTTGAATAAGCCTGTAAAACTTACAATGAAAACTACGGATGTTATTCATTCTCTTTATATTCCTGCTTTCAGGATCAAAGAAGACCTTGTTCCCGGTTATGAGACATATATTTCTCTTACTCCAGAAGATACAGGAACTTATGATTTACTCTGTGCAGAATATTGCGGTGATTTACATTCTTATATGGTAACTAAGGTAAAGGTTTTGGAAGAGGAAAAATTTTATTCAAAGATTAAGGTTGAAAAAGAACTTGAAGAAAAAGTGGAAAAAGCTGAAGAAAAAGCTCCTGAGAAAAAGGAGGAAAAATCAGGTCTTGATATTGATTTAGTTGAAAAAGGAAAGAAATTGGTCTCAGAAAATGCATGTATTGCTTGTCATTCAACGGATGGTTCAAAGTCCATAGGTCCGAGTTTTAAAGGAATGTATGGAAAGAAGGAAGTTGTTTTTTCAGAGGGTAAAGAATTAGAGATTGTTGCGGATGATGAATATTTAAAGGAGTCAATATTGGAACCAGCTAAAAAAGTAGTTAAGGGATATGAGAATCTAATGCCTCCTTCTGAGTTAAAGGAAGAAGAATTAAAGGCTATTATTGAGTATATAAAGTTTCTTAAATGAAATTTATTAGAATTTATCTTTCCTTAACAAAGTTTAAAATTGCTTTCCTTTCTACTTTTTCAGGATTGTTGGGTTATTATATAAAATTTAAAAATTTTTATGATTTATTTTTTATTTTTATTTCTCTTTATTTTTTAGCTTCAGGCTCCCTTTCCTTAAATCAGTATATTGAAAGGGATTTTGATAAGTTAATGGAAAGAACAAAAAATAGACCTATTGTTAAAGGTGATATATCTCCCTTTTTTGCTTTTTTAATTTCTATTTTTCTTATAACTTCAGGTTTAACTTTAATTTTTTTAAAATTTGGAGTTTTTGCTTTTATTCTTGGTTTTATTACTTTTTTTATTTATATTTTTATTTATACACCTTTAAAGAAAAAAACTCCTTATGCTTTTTTGCCTGGTTCCATAATTGGAGCCCTGCCTCCTCTTATAGGGTGGGTTTCAGCAGGTGGTAATCCCTTTTCTCCCACTATATTATCCCTTTCCTTTTATTTTCTTTTATGGCAGATTCCCCATTTTATGCTTTTATTTTATATTATGAGTGATGATTATAAAAAGGCAGGCTTTAGAACAATTAAGGATATTTTTGATGAGAGGAAAATAAGTATAATTCTTTACAATTTAATTTCAGCTGCTTTGCTTTTTACCTTGAGTTTTCCTTTGTTCAGTGTTGTTCACAGTAAAACTTATTTTATTTTTTCCTTATTCACTGCAATTTATTTATTATTAATCTTTTCTTATATTAAAAATTTAAAAAATTTTAAAAAAGTATTCCAATTGATTAATTACTATACTCTTTTTTTGATTATAACTATAATGATTTTGAGATAAAAGATAACTACCTTTCAAGTTGCCTCTTTAATACTATTTGAATTTTAGATTAATATTTTTTTAAAATTAATTTTAGAATTTCTATGAAATTAGAACTCCTTAATATTCTGGTCTATTTTCTACCGGTGGTTTATCTACTTGTTTTTTTATCTTACTTTTTATTTATTTATTATATTTTTGATAAAAAAAGAATCCTTTTAAATACATTTTTTGAACTCATTATTTTCTTTATACCTCTTTTGATATTGATAGTTATTCTATATGTTTTAACTGGTTATAAAAATCCCTATTTTTCTTTTGCCTTTATATTTTACATATTTTCTTATATTTCAATTAACTTTAAGCCCCTTTATAGCAGGAATCTTTCTTTTATTCTCTTTCTCTTTTCACTCTTTTTCTTTTCCTCTTCAATAACACTTTATCTTGATTCTGAAAAAATGCTTTTTGTTAAAAGTTTAAAAGATATACTTTATTCCTTTAATGTTTTCGCAAAATTTTTTTCTATTTTTATATTCTTATTGTTGCTTTATTACTTTTTAAAAATTAAAAAGAGTATATTTTACTTTTTCCTTTTTTTATTCCCAATTTTTTATTTCTGGGATACTTTAACACTTCCCGATGTTTCCCTCATAAAACCTTATTTTTATCTTTCCATAATATTTTTATTTTCCCTTTACTTACTTGTTTTAAATTTAAACAAAGAAAATAATCAGATAAAATTTTTATTAATTTTTTTATTAACACTTCCCCTTTTTATTTCAAGAGATTTAGAAGTTTTTTATTTTGTTAATAAAGAAAAATTTTTCCTTAAAAGTGAAGAGCTAAAAGCTTTGGAACCGGAAGAGAAGATAATAGAGAAAAAGGGTATAGAAGGAAAAAAAGTTTTTGATGATTTATGCTCTTCCTGTCACTCCTTTGAACAGAAAGTTGTGGGTCCTCCCTTTAAAGAAGTTTTACCAAAATATAAAGGAGACCTCGCAAAACTTAAGTCTTTTATAAAAAATCCTTCTAAAATTAATCCTCTCTATCCTCCTATGCCAAATCTTGGATTAAAAGATAAAGAAATAGATGCTGTTATTGAATACCTTATGGAGGAGTTAAAAAAATATGAATAAATTTTTTAAAATTTTTTATGCTTTTTACCTTTCAATTTTTGCCATAATCTTTCTTTTCTATATGAATATTATTGAAAAAAGGAAAAATTCTCCTATCCAGCCTGTAAAGTTCTCCCATAAAATTCATGCCTATAAACTTTCCCTTGATTGCACCTTTTGTCATGAAAAGGTAGAAAAGTCAACTGTTACTTTACCTCCTCCTCTTAGCTTATGTATGACCTGTCATGAAAGTGTTAAAAAGGATTCCCCGGAAATTATTAAACTTACAACATACTATAATAAGGGGGAACCTGTTCCGTGGGTAAAGGTGCATAAATTTAAAGATTGGGTTTATTTTTCTCACAAAAGACATATAGAAAAGGGTATAGATTGTACTTTATGTCACGGTGAAATAAAGGCAATGGATGTTGTAAGAAAGGTGAGGTCAATGAGGATGGGTTTCTGTGTAAAATGTCATGAAATAAATGGTGCTGAAAGAGATTGCAGTGTTTGCCATAAATAGGAGGAAAAAATGAAAAGAAGAGATTTTATTAAATTTCTTGGTTTAACATCTTTTTCCTTTTTTGCAAAATCATGCGGTTTAAAGGATACTTCTGAAAAATTAATTCCTTTTTTAATTCCACCTGATGAAGGTTTTATTCCAGGTGAACCGGTTTATAAGAGAACAGTCTGTATGGAATGTCCTTATATGTGTCCAGTTGAGGCTAAACTTTATGATAAAGTTTATAAGGGAAAAAGAAAATTTTATCCTGTAAAATTTGAGGGTTTATCTTCTTTTCCCTTTACAGGTGGATCTCTATGTATAAGGGGTCAGGCTTCCTTGCAGAGAACTTTCAGTGAAAAGAGATTAAAGGATGTAATTTTAAAGGAAAAAGGAGGTTTTAAAAAATCTGATTGGTCTTCAGTTTATAATATTTTAGGTGAAAATTTAAAAAATGGGAAAAATTACCTTTTAACAGGAAAGTTACAGAGTTCATTGAAAAATTTAACAGAGATTTTCTGTAAGGAGTATAATTTTAAAAGAATTAATTTTGAATTTTTCAATTTTTCAAATATAAGAAAGGCTAATGAAGTATGTTTTGGAATAAGGGATATACCTTTTTATCATTTTGATAAAGCTGAATTTTTATTAACCTTTGGAACAAGTTTTCTTGAAGGTTTTTTGAATCCATTAACATTTTCTAAATTCTTTTCAGAAAAGAAATTTGAATGGTTCCATTTTGAACCCCATTTTTCCCTTACAGGAATGAATTCTGATAAAAGAATAATATTAAAACCTGAATCTGAAATTTTTATTATGATTTATCTTTTAAGAAAACTTATTGAAAGTAGAGGGGAGTTTAAGGAAATTTTAGAGTATTTACCTTCTTATGAACTTGATTTTGTTGCTGAAAATTTAGGTGTGGATAAAAATCTTTTAAAAGAAATTGAGGAAAAATCTTTGAATTTAAAATCCCTTATTGTAGCTGGTGATATATCTTCAATGACAGAGAACGGTTTTTATCTAAACATACTTGTGAATATTTTCAACTATTTAAAAGGAAATTATCCTGAGGTGATAGATTTTAATTATTCTTACGGGTTTGAAGATATTGATTTTTCTGAGGATATAGAAAGAGAAATTGATAAGGCTTCTGGCGAGGAAAATAATATACTTTTTGTAAATAATATTAATATTTTTAAATTTCTGAAAAAAGAAAAGTTAGAGAAATTCTTAAAAAGTTTTAAAATTAAAGTTTTATTTTCAGATACATATATTGATAATATTGATAAGTTTGATATTATTCTTCCCCTTTCAACTTTTCCCGAATTTAGCGGGTTTGCTGAAACCTTTAAAAACTTTTTTGTTATTCAGGAAAAGTTAATGGAAAAGATTTATGATACAAAATCTTTTGGTGAGGTAATATTTGACCTTTTAAAAATTAATAATAAGATAGAATATGAGAATTTTGAAGATTATGTGAAAAGGGAACTTGATAACACTTTAGGTGAAAGAAAAAGTGAAATTTTTGAAAAGGGTTATGTTGTTTTAGATAAATTTTTTAAATTTGAATTTAAAAAGGATAATGTATTAAAAGAAATTAAAAACTTTAATATAAAAGAAATTTCTTTTAAAGATACTTTAATAGTGTCGCCTTCTTTAAGATTTTACGATGGAAGATCTTCTTCAATTATGCTTTTAAATGAGATTCCTGATCCTTTAAGCACAATTTCTTATAGGAAATTTCTTTATGTTTCAGAAGATTTTGCAAGTAAAAGAAGTTTAAAAAATGGTGACGAGGTTTCTCTAAGTTATGAAGGTAAAGAAATTAAATTACCTATTTTTATAACAAAGTTTTTAAAAGAAAATGTCTTTGTTCTTGATATTAATTTTTATGAGGGTCCTTTCAGTGTAAAAGAGAATACAAAGGATTTTGTTGTTTATTTTAATTTAGAAAGTATAGAAAAAACAGGAAGAAGGGAAAATTTACCAATACTTTCAGGTTCTTTTTTAGATTATGGAAGAATTTTGAACCGTGATTTTAAAGAACATAATGATATCAAAAAAAAGACTGAATATTTAAAAAGTATATATGGTGAGCATGAGCACCTTAAATACAGATGGGCTATGGTTATAGACCTTGATAAATGTATAGGATGTTCTGCATGTGTAGCAGCCTGTTACCTTGAGAATAATATCCCATGTACAGGTTATGAAGAGCATTTAAAGGGAAGGGAAATGTCATGGATAAGGATAGAACCCTATATAAACAATGATAAATTTGAATTTGTTCCCATGTTATGTCAGCATTGTGATTATGCACCCTGTGAGCCTGTTTGTCCTGTTTCTGCTACCTATCATAATCCAGAAGGTTTAAATGTTCAGGTTTATAACAGGTGTGTTGGGACAAGATATTGTTCTAATAACTGTCCTTACAAGGTTAGAAGGTTTAACTGGTTTGATTGGTCAGAGAAAAAAACTGCTCCTTATTTGTATTTTACAGAGGAATTAAAGTTAATGACAAATCCTGAAGTTTCAATAAGACCAAAGGGAGTTATGGAAAAATGTTCTTTTTGTATTCAGAGAATAAGGAAAGCAAAGGATAGGGCGAAGGACGAGGGGAGAGATGTAAAAGATGGTGAGGTTGTTCCTGCTTGCATGCAAACTTGTCCGACTAAGGCGATAATTTTTGGTAATATAAAGGATCAAAATTCGGAAGTTTATAAAAAATCAAAGGAAAAAAGTTTCAGGATTTTAGAAGAACTTGGAGTTGAACCCTCAGTATATTATATAAAAAATAATGAAGGAAAAATTTGAAAAAATAGAAAGGAATATTCTATCAATTTTATGGAAAGTTGATAAATTTTATATTTTTTGCTTAACTGTTTCACTTCTTATGCTCCTTACTGGTGCTTTGAGCTGGAGTTATCAGATTATAAGAGGTATTGGAGTTTCTGGAAAAACAAATCCTGTTGGATGGAAGGTTTATATTACAAATTTTGTCTTCTGGGTAGGAATTGCACATTCAGGAACACTTATTTCAGCGGTATTATTTCTATTAAGGGCAAAATTTCGCTCAAGATTTAATCGCTCAGCAGAAGCAATGACAGTTTTTGCAATAATGGTAGCTGGTTTATTCCCATTAATACATCTTGGAAGAGTCTGGAAATTTTACTGGCTTTTGCCTTATCCAAATCAAAGGCACTTATGGATTAATTTTAAATCTCCTCTTATATGGGATGTATTTGCTGTAAGCACATATTTTACTGTTAGTTTAATTTTTTTCTATGTTGGAATGATACCGGATCTTGCCGTTGCAGCGAGGTATTATAAGGATAAAATAAGGAATCTGTTTTATAAAATTCTTTCTATTGGTTTTAAGGGAACAAAAAGAGAGTGGGAGAATTATAATCAGCTTTATTTGTACTTGGCTGCTTTTGCAACTCCGCTTGTTGTTTCTGTTCATTCTGTAGTTTCATGGGATTTTGCAATGAGTATTTTACCGGGATGGCATACAACAATTTTTGCACCCTATTTTGTTGCTGGAGCAATTTTTTCTGGTTCTGCAATGGTAATTACTTTAACAGTTCCTTTAAGAAAAATTTTAAAACTTGAAAATTATATAAGAAAGGAGCATTTTGATGACCTTTCAAAAATTCTTTTATTTACTTCCCTTATAGTAACCTATTCTTACATTGTAGAACTTTATTTAGCCTTTTACGGGGAAAATCCTTTTGAAAAGGAACTTTTCAGGTTCAGAGTTTTAGGTGGTGCAAAAATTTTCTTTTTTATAATGATTCTTTGTAATTCTATAATGCCTCTTTCCCTTTTTGTGAGTAAATTAAGGAGAAATATACCTTATCTTTTTGTTTTATCAATATTTGTGAATATCGGAATGTGGTATGAAAGATTTGTAATTGTAACTTCGTCTTTATCAAGAGATTATAATCCCTATGCCTGGGGTAGTTATGCACCCAGTTTAATTGAGATAGGAATAACTATTGGAAGTTTTGGGTTATTTCTTACCCTGTATTTAATTTTTATAAAAATTTTCCCTTTTCTTTCAATAACAGAAATAAAGGAGGAGGAAAATGAGATACACCTTTGATAATGAAAGGGAATTTTTAGAAAAATACAGGGAACTGATTGAAAGAGGAATAAGAAGAGAAAAAATTAAGACTTTTACTCCCTGCCCTGTAAAAAATTTTCACGATAGAGATAAAGGTATTGTAAAATATTTTACACTTATTGGTTCAATTACAGGATTTCTTATGGGTATTTTTTTAACAACAATATCATCTCTTGAATGGAATGAAATACTTGGAGGTAAAAAACCCCTTTCAATACCTGCATTTATAATTATTTACTATGAACTTATAATACTTTTTGGTGCTGTTTTTTCCTTTATCGGTTTTTTAATTTTAAAAGGTTTAAACTTAAATAAGATTTTGAAGGGTGAAGAATTTAAAAATGAATATATAATTGAAATAGAGGAAAAATGAAGGTTTTATTTTTTTTAATTCTAACTATTTATTCTTTTCTTATACAGATTTTTTATGGACTTCCTGCACTGCAGGCAATATCTTTCCTTTCAAGGGGAGAGTGGCTAAAAAAACTAAAGGATGAACATTTGAAAGTCACAAAATTTTTAATATTCATGCCTTTTATAACTCTTCTTTTTATACCTTTTACAAAGTATTACCCCTGGATAGGTAAAAAGGGAATCTGGTTTAACCCTTATTTCTTTGTTATCAGGAATTTTTTACTACTTCTAATTTCTTATTATTTTGCTTTAGTTTTTAAAAGAAAAATAAGAGGTCAGAATGCCCATTTATACCTTTTAAGCTTTGTTTTAAGCCAATCCCTTTTTGCTTTTGATTTAATTTTATCTCTTGAATATCCCTTTTATTCTACTCTTTATGGTGCTTACTTTTTTATAGAAAGCGTTTATATTTCTCTGTGTCTGAATCATTTTTATTTAATTAAAATGGAAGATAAAGAAATTCTTTACAAAAATTCTTCAATGATATTTGGCTTTTCCCTCATGTGGGCTGGTTTATTTTTTGCACAATATCTTGTGATTTGGTATGGAAATTTACCTGAAGAAACCCATTTTCTTATTAGAAGAACCTCGGAGTTTCCTTTCAATTTTCTTTCTCCTTTTATAATTTTGTTCTCCTTTTTGATCCCGTTTCCGGCACTCGCACCCAAAAGCTCTAAGTTGAATAAAAAACTTTTAAATTTCTTTTCCCTTTTAATAATACTCGGTCTTTTCATCGAAAGGGTAGTAATAATCTTCCCTGCAATTTTTAAATAAATTAAATTTAAATTTAACTTGAAATTTTATTTTTAAGAGGGTATAATAAAATATGAACTTAAATCCAGATTTAAAAAAAAATTTAATGACAATAGGTGAGGTGATAGATTATTTAAAAAAGTATTTTGATAATGTTACAAGTAGTAAGTTAAGGTTTTATGAAAAGGAGGGATTAATTATTCCGAAGAGAACAAAGGGAGGGCATAGGTTATACTGTTCAGAAAGTGTTAAGATTTTAAGGCTTATTTTGGAGATGAGGGAAAAATACAGAATGAGTCTTCCTGAGGTAAAAGTTTTTCTTTCCCGTATTAAGAAGGATAAATCTTTGCTTTTGCTTTTTGAAGAGATAGTTAAATATTCTGATCTGACTTTTGAAAGAGCTGATCTTTCTGAGCTTGAAAGAAGATATAAATTTTCAAAGGATCATATTAAGAAACTGGAAAAAATTGGTTTGATAGTTAAGTGTCCAAAGACAGGTAAATATTATGGAGAATCTTTGAAGTTGATAGATATTTTGAATGATTTAGCAAATAGTGGTGTTGATCTTGAAAAAATTTACAAAATAATAGAAAAAGTAAAAGAAATTTCAGAAATTGAATCTCAAGTTTTTAGTGTTATTAAAGAGAATGGGATAAAACTTTTTGAAGTAAAGGAAAAAATTTCCCGTTTAAAAGATATACTTTTTGTTTTATATTTAAAGAAATTTTTACTTGAGAAGGGTTCAAATCCTTCAAAAAAGGAGAAAAGGGAATTATGAAAATAAATTCAAAGAAAAATGGTCCCAATGTTTTAATGTTTGATAAAGTGAAGAAAATAATAATTAAAAGAGGTGATAGTGTAGAGGAAAAGGAATTGCAGGTTATAGCTTTTTGCAGATGTGGTCACAGCAAAAATAAGCCCTTCTGTGATGGAACACACAAGGAGGTAAATTTTAATGCTGATGAAGCTGAAATTGAGATAAAGGAATGATAGAGAAAGTTCTTTTTGATAAAGGTTTATCTTTCAAAGATTATATTGAAAAAATGTCTGATTTAAAGTATATAACAGAGGAAATATATAGTAAATTGGTTATTGATGATGATATAAAAAAAGAAATAAGAAAAAGGATAGAAAAATATGGAACAATGAATGTTCTATGTGTGACAGAACCTTTCTGTGGAGATTCTGCCTGTAATTTACCTATAGTTAAGAAAATTTTTGAAGAAGAAAATGTAAATTTAAGGATATTTATAAGGTCTTTAAATTCTTATCTTGAAGAAAAGCTTTATTCAAGAGGTATTAAAAAAATACCGGTTTTTATTTTTTATGATTCAGAATTTAGAGAAATTTCTATATGGATAGAAAGGCCCAAAAAGGCTTATGAGTTAATAGATAAATGGAAAAGTGAACATCCTGAATATGAAAAACTTAAAAATTCTGAAGATAAGAGAGATAAAGAGAAATTGAATAGACTTTACAGAGAGCTTGTCAATTATATGAAAGAAAATTATATTTCCTTTCTTTGGAAAGACACTGCTTTAGAAATTCTTCATTTAATTTAAGGGTTCAAATCCCTTTATAAAAAAGGAGGAAAAATATGGAAATAGCCTTTTTAATAGGCAGAATTCTTTTTGGTTTATTTCATATTTTATTTGGTTTAAATCATTTTACGAAACTTTCAGCAATGGCTGCTTATGCGGGTTCAAAAGGTGTTCCTTTTCCAGTTCTTGCTGTTTTATTAACTGGTTTTTTGCTTTTGATTGGTGGTCTTTTTATACTTTTAGGAATTTATCCAAGAATTGGAATTTTAGCTCTTGTTATATTTTATATTCCAGTGACTTTAATAATGCATAATTTCTGGGCTGCTACTGATCCTATGGCAAAGACTATGGATATGATAAGTTTCTTTAAAAATATGATTATATTGGGTTCCAGTTTAATGTTTTTAATGATACCTGAGCCATGGAAATTTTCAATTACGGGTAAAAAGTAAGATTTTTGGATTTATTTATTAATATTTATAATTTTTTGATAAAGTTCTTTTAGAATATTTTGATAATTTTCTTTACCTTCCTCAACTTCGTCCATAATTTTTTCAAGTTCTCCTGTAAATTCTTCTGATAAAAAATCTTTTATTTTTTCTCTTTGTGATAAATATTTATAAACTTTTTTACCAAGTTCGGTTGGATAAAGAAAGTTATTTTTTTCTATGACATATTCCCTTTCAATTAATTTTTCTATAATAGTAGCGTATGTAGAAGGTCTTCCAATTCCTTTTCTCTTCATTTCTTCAACAAGTTCTCCATGTGTATAGGGAAAAGATTTCGGTAAGACTTTAAAAATTTTTTTATTTTCCACATTAATTTTCCCCTCAATTTTCTTTCCAAGGTCAATATACAAAATTTTGTTCCATCCATCCTGAAGAATATCTGTATTTATTTCTGTTTCAATTTCTCTATTTAGTGTTTTAATTAAAACTTTTAATTTTTTAAGTTTTATAGGTCTCATCTGACTTGCTATAAATCTCTTGAATATTAAAGAATATAAAAGTATATGTTCCTCTTTAATTCCTTCAATTTCACCACTCAGTAAGAGGGATTTTAAATCTTCAGGATCTATATTTTTTGTTGGTCTTATACATTCGTGAGCCCCACCTTCGGCCCAGAATCTTCCGTAAAAATAATCTTCACCGAATTCTTCCTTTATATATTCTTTTGCAAGATTCAGTCCATAATCTGAAACTCTTACTGAATCGGTTCTATGATATGTTATGAATCCAAGTTCAAAAAGTGTTTGAGCAAGTTCCATAGTTTTAGGAAGAGAAAATTTAAATCTATCACTTGCATCCTTTAACATTGTGTCTGTTCTGTAAGGTGGTAGGGGATTTTTTATTTCTTCTTCTTCCTTTAATATTTCAATATCAACATACTTTAAATCGTCAAAAAACTTCTTTGCTTCCTGTTTGTCTTCAAATATGAACTCAACTTTTAATTTTCTTCTTTCATCAAGGAATACTGTTATTTTGTAAATTTTCTTGAAGAATTCTTTTTCCCTTTCTATTATCCATTTTAGGACTGGAGTTTGAACTCTTCCAGCAGAAAGATGACTCATTTTAAAACTTGTTTGTAAAAGCTGTGAAAATTCAAAGCCAACCCACCTATCAGCTATTCTTCTTACAATCTGTGCTCTTACTAAATTTAAATCAAAATCTCTTGGCTCTTTTATTGCCTTTAATATCGCTCTCTTTGTAACTTCGTGAAATTCCATTCTTTTTATATTTTTTGAAACAGGTTTTAAGATTTCCATTATATCCCAGCCAATCTTTTCTCCTTCTGTATCAGGGTCAGTTGCTATTAGGATTTCTTCACTTTCTATTGCCATTTTCCTTAAACTTTTTATTATTCCTTCTTTCCCTTCTATAACTTCATAAACAGGTTCTATTTCTCCGTTTAAATTTATTCCGTGAAATCCCTCAGTTTTATTTAAATCAAGTATATGTCCCAAAGAACTTGTTATCATTATATATTTGTCTTCAATTGATGTTTCAAGGACATCATGTTCAAAAATTTTTCTTCTTATTGGTTTTCCAAAATAATTGGCAATTGTCCTTGCTTTATTTGGAGATTCAACTATAATAAGTAAGGGTTTTAAAATTTCCCTTGATTCTGGTTTGTAAATTCCTTTCATAAAATCTCTTATTTTTTTTCTGTCTTCTTCAATTTCTTTGATAATTTCATTAAGATTGACGGAATTTACTTCTTTAAATTCAATATCATCACTGAACCATCTAACTCTTTTTATAAGATGATTAAATGGTCTTTTTTCGTCAATAAGTAAAAGGGATACTCCCTTTGTTATACCTCCTGCATACATTCTTGATGTTCTTCCACTTGCTTGCAGATAACCTGTAGCATCGGAAAGATAGAGGAAATATTCTCCTTCCACATTTTTAAGAACGATTTCCTCTGATTCTTCAAGTATTTTAACAATTTCTTCTTCTTTTAAAAATTCGCTTATCTCTTTTACCAATTTATCAATTCTTTCTTTTAGTTTTAAATTTGTTTCTAAATATTCTTCACTTATTCCTCTGAATTTTTTTAATTCTTTGATCCAGTATTCGATTTTCTTTGAATACCTTGGAAATTTTTTAACTATATGGGATCTTATTGATGATATTGCCCATAATAAATGTAATGGGTTCTTTTCAAACTTTAATGAAATAACAATTTTGGGGACTCCGTAAAAAATTGCATATTTAACCACATGGGGCATATCAAAACCCCTTGCAAGTGGATTTTTATAAGAAGCAATGCCCACAAGAACATCAATTTCTCCCTTTTCATAAAGTTTTAATACTTCATCATCGATTTCCTCATAACTTTTAGCAATTATATTTTTTTCTTTTAATTCTTCAATAATTTTTTTAACTCCTTCTTTGCCTTTATCTGATGATAAAAAGATTAAACCACCTTTCCCTAAAAGTCTTATCCAGTCTTCAAGTTTTTTTTCATTTATAGGGGCATAAAGATCAGACACGTTTCTCAAATAAAAAATAGGTAAACCGACTTCAAACCCGAGGAGTTCTCTAAAAAGTCTAATTCTGTTTGTTTTGGGATTAGAGGTAGCAGATGAAACAACGAGAACTCCCTTTTTCTTTTCTGATATTTCTCTTAGATATTCTGAAATTTTATTAATTTTTTCTATATCTTCTTCATTTTTATTGGGTTTAGATTTAAGTTTTATCAAATTCATTGCCATTTCAATATCTTCTTCTTTAAATCCAAGAAGATAAAGGGCTTTATCTATATTTTGGGCAGTTTTCAGGAATGAATCCACATCATCAATAAATACAAAATCAAAATCTTTTGGAATGATTTCCTGATTTTTATAAAGGAACATTGAAGTAGTAATTAGAATTTTAAAATCTCCCCTTTTTAACCTTTCTTTCTTTTTTTCCTTTTTCCCTTTTCCTTCTTCTTTAAAGACAAGAATATTTTCCTCATTTACACCAAAATTTAAAATTTTTTTTTCAATCTGTTCAACAAGAAGAATTGTTGGTAAAATTAAATAGGATCTTTTATTTTTTCTTGCAAAAAAGGAAGCCATTGCTATTCCAAAAGAAGTTTTACCTATTCCTGTAGGAGCGAGGAGTGCGAAGGAGTGCTGTAGTAGTGCTCTTTTAGCCCATGTTGATTGTAAACTGTATGGTTTTGATTTCATATAATTTTCAAAATGTTTTTCCCACTCTTTAAGTTCTTTATTAAGGTTAAAAATTTTTTTTAGTTCACCTTCTTCAAGTTCCTCATAAAAATTTTCTTTTTCCTCTTTTAAACAATTAATACATGGTAATCCTTTAAAAAGTCTTTCTGACTCTATATCCTTTCCACAATTCGGACATAAATTTTTGAATTTTGCTTTTATTGTGTCAGTTAGAAGATTTCGTTCCATTTTTTTGCGAGTTCGTCTCTTCTTGGTTTATATATAATTTCGTAAAAACTTCTCTGTGAAAGTAAAATTCCTTTTTCATAGGATTTGCAGATATTTACTGCTTCTTCAAAAGCCTTTTCCCAGTTTCCTTTGAATTTTCTTTCAATTTGTTTTTGAAATTTTTCTTCAGTAAGGATTTCATTACCTATTACATAATATTTTTTTCCTTCTTTTTCAATGCAGTATGCGTATTCATCACCAATTCTATCAATTTTGAATTCGCCTTCTAATTTTTCTTTAATTTTTTCAAGTTCTTTTTGGGTTATTTCTTTTCCTGGTTCTTTTATTTTAGGTTTAAATCCCCTTTTAGCAGCAGCATAGAATATGGCTCTATTAAGTCCGAAGCTTTTTGCTTCATCTAATGGTTTTCCGAGACAGAAGGCTCTTGCAGCTTGAAGAGTTGCCATAACTTCAAATCTTCCTATTTTCATATATAAATTATAAAAGATATCAAAATTATAATTTATTCTTCAACTAATTCAACTCTTCTATTTTTAGCTCTTCCTTCTTCAGTGTTATTTGATGCAACAGGGGAAAGAGGTCCGACTCCAAAGGGTTTTAGTCTTTCTCTTTCTATTCCATATTTTTCAGTTAATTCTCTAACAACAGCTTCTGCTCTTTTCTTTGATAATTCCATATTATATTCAAGTTTTCCCACATTATCTGTATGTCCAACAACATATATTTTTATTTCAGGATGTTCTTTTAAAAATTTTGCGATTTCTTTTAGGGTGGGCTCAGATTCCGGTTTTATATCTGATTTATTAAAATCAAAATATATTCCATAGATAGCAATATGCCCTTCACTCTTTATTCTTTCATATATATCTTTAGCTGTTATAAGTTCTTTTTCCATCTCCTTTAATTCAACAATTCCAAGGAATACTTTTGGTCCATCAAAACTTGGAAGAACACAGATTGATAATACTAAGTTTTTAGTTTTATTTTTTGCAGATAAATAGAAGAAATTATTTTCATCATCCTGTGTTGCGTATATGTTCCAGAAATAAGGGTCAAGAAATTTTCTTATTCCAGCAATTTCCTTTCCCCTTGCAGAATAAAGTATATCAAAGTTCGCTTTTTTAACTGCTTCTTCATAGTTTTTGAATACTTCAAGAGAACTTTTTCCTTTTGGTGCCTGGTATTGAATTTTTGTAACTTTACCCTCTACTTTTTCCTTTTTTGCCTTCTGTATATCAAAATCACTTGAAGATTTTAAAGGTTCGAGAAGAATGTAAAACTCATCAAACTCTTTTACTTCATAATGATAGATAAAAGAACCAGGATATCTTGATATAACAGGATGATCTTTACTTCCTTTGATATCTTGTTGAGCAAAAATATCATTTATGAAAAAAAATAAAATTAGGAAATAAAAAATTAAGATTTTTAGACTGTAACCTTTTACTTTAATTTTTTTAAAACTCATTTTTTATTTTAAAATAATTACATTTAAAATTTCAATCACTTAAAGTATGAAAGAAAAATCAAAATTAAAAATACACTCCAGAAGATCCATACTGAAAGTAAACTCAATATCATAATAGTATAATTTATTAACCAATAGAAATGACACACAGGAATATAGTCCTTAAATTTCCTCAAAATTCCTGTAATTGTGATAATTACTGAATTTCTAAGCACTGAATAGCAAGAAATTTTTTTATAAATTAATAAATAATTTTACTCACTATTTATGTTTTCCCTCTTACGAGTTAATAAATTTTTCAAAATATTTTCAATCATTTGAGCTTTCTCCTCGCTTTCATATTTTGATATAAAATCTTGCTTTTTCTCATTTGATACAAATTTGAAATGAACTTCCTTTCTTTTTCTTTTAATATCAATATTTGTTATTTCCTTATATTTCCATACATGTTTTACTTCACTTCCTTTAAGTATAACTTTTATAGCATTGATAAAATTTTCAGCAGTTGGATTTTTAGATGTTAAGTTTATAACTTTTTTAATTTCTTCCTGCATCCTTTTCTCTGGTGAAGGTAATAGATTGCTAAGAATAACAACTGCTATTAACTCTAAGGGTAATCTTAAAATTTTTTCCTCTGAACTCTCTTCAATATATCCTTCCAAAATTTCAGAAATATAGGAAACCCTTGTGTAACCGGGCGTATGTGAAATTTGATTTGTTTCTATATCTATGATATTAGAATCAGTTAAAAGTAAAATATGTCTTATATACCCACCACCGAGAGTTTTCAAGCCAAAATTATATTTCCAGCTATCAAGAAGAAATTCTGTATTTTCTTTATAGAATGGGGATTTTTCAATATCTACTGTATAATTAAATAACTGGAAAAAAAAGATTAAAACAAGAAAAGAATAATAAAAACTGTAATTCATTTTGTATTAATTTTTATTTTAGAATAATTTCATTTAAAATTTCAATCAATTTATCAAGATTTTCTTCTTTTGTTTCAAGTCCTGGAATATATATAATTTTTTTATCTTTTAAAATAATTTCATAAACTATGCAATCAGGGTAATATCTTCCGAAGGTGCCTTCTTTTAGATTCCCTATAATTTCTTTAATTGTTTTTATTTTATCTTCTGGAATTTTTGATGAAATTTCAATATTTTTATTTTTATCTCTGTAAATTAACTCATTATTTATCAGGATAAATTCTTCATAGATTCCTATAATTCCTCCCTTTTTATTAACCTGAATTAAAAAATTTTTTTTATTAAAACAAGAAGAAAGGAAAAGTAAAATAAAAGATAGATAGAGCATTTTATAATCCAATTTTATTTTTACTTTCTATTATCTTGGGGAGTAATTCCTTAAATCTTTCTTTAGTTTTTAAAATCCATTCTTCAAAATGTTCCTTCATTTTTTCTTTTGTCCATCTATTTTTATTTAAGTCTTTTTCATAAAAATAGAAAGAGTTATTTCTTAAATAGCAGGGAGTTAAACAAAAAGGACATCTGAATTTTTCTCCCTCGATATGCTCAAAATTTTTATTATAATCAACAGGACATCTATCAGAAATGGTTGATTCGTAAGGTTTTTCTTGAAAATTCAAAATTTTATTTATTCCTTCATCAATTTTATATAAATTCTCATCAAGTAAAACTTCTCCTGGTCCTGCACCGTATAACAAAAAACTATCAACAGCTTTATAACCGAGAGAAAGTAAAAATATATTCATAAAAGGAAGTTCAAACTGATCCCAGTCAATGGGAGATGCAACACCTATACTCATAGCAGGTTTTATTTCTAAATCTTTTATAATTTCGTATATACACAAAAATCTATCAATAACCATTTTTAATTTTCCAGGGATTGTTAAAACATAGGTAGGAGCAATTAGTATGAGAGCATCATTTTTAGTTATGTTATCAATCAGTTTATAAAGGTCGTCCTCAATTTTACATTTTTCTTTTTTAAAGACACATCTCATACAACCATCACACTCCTTTATTTCAAAATCTCTTAAAAAAATTAATTCAAAGGATAAATCCGAAAATTTTTTCTTTATATAATTTGCAAGTGTTTCAGAATTACCTTTTTTCCTCTCAGAACAAATTAATATACCTATATTCATTCCTCAAATCTTCCTCCTAAATGTTTTGCCAGAAATTTTTCTGCAATTTCAAAAAATTTAAGTCTATTTTCAGGATTAACAAGTCCGTGCCCCTCATCAGGAAATAGTATATATTCAACATCAATTCCTTTTTTTCTTGCAGCTTCAACTATCTGCTCACTTTCTTCTTTTTTAACTCTCGGATCATTTGCTCCATGTGCAATAAGTAAAGGAATCTTTAAATTATCCACTTTAAATAATGGGGAACGAGATTTTAAAAATTCCTCTTCTTTTTCAGGGTCACCTATTCTTTTTGTGAACAAACTCCTCATTGGTTTCCAGTATGGAGGAATTGAGTTAATAAATGTTATAAGATTAGATGGTCCGCATACTGATATTGCACAACAGAATAAATCAGGTGTAAAAGTGGCGCCAACAAGTGCTTCATAGCCACCATAAGAACCGCCATAAATTGCAATTTTTTTAGGGTCTGCTATACCTTCTTTTATTGCCCAGTTAACAGCATCTATAACATCGTCATGCATTTTACCTCCCCATTCTTTATCACCTGCATTTACAAAATTTTTACCATAGCCAACTGAACCACGGAAATTTACCTGTAAAACAACATAACCCCTGTTACTGAGCCATTGGACTTCACCGTTATATCCCCAGAAATCGCGATAGTATGGACCACCATGAGGGACAACGACCATTGGTAAATTTTTGGGTTCAACACCTACTGGGAATGTTATATATCCGTGAAGTGTAAGTCCATCCCTTGCCTTTATCTTGAAAGGTTTCATTTCTGAAAGTTTATATTTTTCAAGTTCAGGTCTTGAACTGAATAAGAAATTAATTTTCTTTTTGTCTCTTTCGTATAAATAATATTTTCTTGGTTCATTATCACAATTGTAGACAATGAGCCATACTTTATCTTCAATATCACGGCTTAAAATAAAAGGAATTCCACGATGGAAATTGTTTAAAAATTCCAAATCTTTTTCTATTTCTTTGTCCAGAATTTTCCATTCTTGATACTCCTTTAAATAGCATACTGCCTGTAATTTTTTTGTTTTTGGATGAAAAAGAAAATAATCAGGAGAATAATCTATATCATATTCGGGGTCATGAACAAGTATATTTTTTTCACCTGTATTTAAATCAACTTCTGCAATATAGGAAGTATCTGAGTCCCGGCTATCTACAATATAAAGTTTTTTATTATCAGGAGTAAAAGCAATTGGTGAGGAAAAACTATCCTCAATGTTCCATACAATAAATGTTTTCCATTTTTTACCTCTTTTTATCCTTAGTTCAACACTTCCATCTTCTTTCATACTTGTGCATGCGCGAACTTTTAAATTATGATCAATAAGCCAGCCACCTGGAATCGTAAGTCCTGATACATCACCTGGGTTTTCTTCAACAAGTTTGATAGCTCCTGTTTTAAGATTTAAACTGTATACATCAAATAAACTTCTATTTCTTATATTTAATGGAATTAATATTTTATCAGGAAACTCCGGTTCCATTGCGATATGTTCTGCCATCTTAATGCCTTTAAAGGGTGTATAATCTCTTATTAAACCAGTTTTGATTTTTACACCGTAAAGATGCCAGTTTTCATCACCATCTGAATCCTGAATATAGAGGATAGTTTCATTATCATATGACCAGAAGTAGAATCTAATTCCTCTCTTTTTTTCATCAGTAATTGGTCTATCATCATCTTTTCCGATAGTTTTAATCCATATATTTAGGACTCCGTTATGAGGTGCAAGGTATGATAAAATTTTTCCGTTAGGGGAAATTTGAGGATTAAGTTTTTCAGGTTCGCCGAATAAAACTTTTCTTGGGATAAGGGGTGGTAATTTGTTTAAATCAATCATATTTTACCTCCTTGTGTAGGTATAAAAGTTTTAAAAACAAAAAAGAAAAGATTTTATTTTAATATTTTGGGGTAAGGTTTTTATGAAATTCAATTTTTAAAGTTTCAAAGTAATTTTTTGTTTAATTTAATTACTTATTAGACTTTGTATATAACTCAAAGAATAATAGTCTCAATTAGTAATGAAGTTATATTGTTTCAATTATTTAAAGCTCTTATGTGATTTTTTATATCATTTTAAAACTTTTTTTAAAGCAATTTTGGGTATTGAAGTAAGGAATTTTTTAGTGGTTTAGTTATTAAATTTTAGGAACTTATTTATTCATTCTTATGAGGAATCAAAATTTGCAGTATTTTTTTCTTACCCCACTGAATCCTACTTTACAAAATGAGATTTTTTATCTTTTCTTTATCTTTCAATTTTTGAATTTTCTTAAATGAAGCAATAGGACAATTTCTAAAAATTGAATCTTATTTTTAGAATCAAAAAAGGGTTGAACCATAGACTGTATAGATTAAATATTCCTTGTAATCCACCTTTGTGAAAAATTGACACACTTCTTGCTTTTTCTAACCAATTTTAAAAAGTTCTGCTACAGCACAGTAAATTTCTTTTCTTTCTTGTGTGAATCCAAGGGTAGTATAAAGAATATTATCAAGAAATTTATGGCTGACAGTGGATCAAACTAAAATAATCTAATTTGTCCACTTTTTTTTTCAAAATAGTATAGTTGTCTCCTGGTATAAAATTGATTTTGTACTTTGTTTATGTGATCTGGTGCAGTTTTGTGTTTTGGGAAAAATCTTATCATTATTCTATTAGCATGGCAGTACTTACTATTTATATTTTGAGGTTCGTCTATCATCCTTGTAATCAAGGGTAAAATTAAGTCCATTAATTCTTCTTTATATTTAGATCGTTTGCTTTCTTTAATTCCATGAATTATAGAGATACAAGCTCCCATAAAAGCATCGCAAAGTTGTATAATATTTGATCTTTCATCCTCTTTATGATCCTTAGGAAGAAATAAAATTTCATCACATTCAAAATCAATATTTTCTTCTCTTTCAGTTATTTTGTATATACAATGCCATGGGAAATATTCGTCACATTGTTGCGGCCCTTTTTCATGAAAAATATTTTTAACTATTATTTTCTTATTTGGAAAAAATGTCTTTAGTGCATACAATATAGTAGATCTAAAAAATCTATTATATCTCGTGTTAAAATCAGTGCCACCAAATTTTTCTTCATTTAATTTTGAATTATTAATACCTAAAATATAGGTATAAAATTTTCTTTCGCTTTTTCCCGGGTTTAAAATATACTCAAACCATCTTTTACAGATATTTTTTGTATCTGCATCATTTATTTCAACCCAATGTATTACTCGGTTGTTTTTCTTATAGTAAGGTGACGTTTTATCAAAGTTGTTGCAATATCTAATTCTTATAATATCGTCTAATAATGAATTTTTAATATCTTCAACTATGATGCCAATATAAAACCATTGTTCTTTTGTGTAAGGACATTCCTTTGATTGAATCTCATCCGCATAAATATTTACTTCGATTGGATCTTCTACTATTTCATTTCCAAATAAGTCCCTCATATTTAATAATTACTTTCTATTATTGTTATCTCATTCTCTGTTAAATCATAAAGTTTATAAACTAACTTGTCAATTTCTTTTTCAAGTTCTTTTACTTTTGCTTGTTTTTGAGGATTAGAGAGGTAATCATCTGATTGGGTGAGAGAGAGGATTTGGGAGACAAGGGAAATAAAAATTTTTTTGTGATTATCAGAAAGATTGGGCATCGGTATATTATTTATCATATCTGGGGTAAAATTAACTCCTAAATTATAACTATAAAATTGAAACTTCTCATTTAAGTAGAATTGCAGCATTCTTGAATTTAAAAATGCTAAAATTATCAACAAATTGTCTTGGCTTTCGCTTAATACAACTAAAGTTGATTTACCCGGGATGATTTGTCCATTTAAGTCAATACAAGCTTCCAATAGGTTTATACCTTTTACAATTACTTTTTTGCTTAAAGCTCTTTTGATGTATGTTTTATTGAACCTTTTAATAAATTCTTTCCTTTCTACTACAGGACGAAGATACTTATCCTTAATGTAAACCATTTTCTGATAACCCCATTTAATATGGAATTTCCCTATAGTACCTGTATTCACAACTTTAAAATATTTTTTATCATCAAAATGTTGCTTATTCAAATCTAAAATCAATGATTTCAACTTATATGCGTCAGAGGTGGCACAGGCATTCTCACAATAACCAAAATTTATAAATTTATTTGGTTGAGCTTCAATTTTCCGCAATAAATTTAGGTAACTTGAAAATACAATATCTAAATTATAAGGAGGGCTAAGTTCTCTTTTGTCATAATTAATTTTGTGTTTTATTTTTCCATCTATAAATTCATAAACCTCTATAAAATCAGTAGTGTATGAAAGGAAATGAGTAATTACTGAATCCACAAGTGAAGTCTCAAACACATCTCTACCACATCTAACAATAGTAGACAAATAAGGTAATGTTTGTATCCTTAACTCTTTACCAAACGGTTTAGTTAACCATTTATCCGGAGTGATATAAATTAAACTCCCGTTAGGGGATAATAATTTTAATCCTCTTTCAAAGAAAGCAATATAAATATCCCAATTTCCTTTAGCAAGTTTATAATTTTTTCTTATATATTCTCTTTCTTGGCTAAGACCTCGTTTCACCATAGTTTCAGAATCAATATACGGTGGATTAGCAATCACCACATCAAACCCGCCTTTTTCGCGAAATACCTTTGGAAAGAATAGCTTAAAATCAAAATTTATTTTGTAACCAAAAATCTGTTCTGATTGTTTAAACCGGTATCTAATTTTTTCATCAATTTTATTTTTAAGCTCTTGTTTCTTTGAAGGATTTGTTTCATTAAAATATTGTTCCATCAGACTCTCAATTTCCTTTTCAATTGGTGAGCCCCAATTTTCAGGAAATCCCAAAAGTGAATCCCCACAGACAACTTTATAATCAAGGTTTGGAAGAGGTTTTATATTATAAAAGTCCTCTTCATCCACAATTAAGGAGAGCCAAAATCTTAATTTACATATTTCAACTGCACCTGGGTCTATATCAACTCCGTAAAGCGAATTTTCTATACAGTGTCTTTTTAAATCGTAAGTATTTATTTTTCTTCCAATATATACAGAAAGGAGCTGCCTTAATTTTACAATTTCATGCATCATACCAATTGGGAAAGCACCTGAACCAACTGCAGGATCACAAACTTTTATGTCTTTTAATTTATCATCAATAATTTTAGCGTTATTTCTAATACTTTCCGGGAGTTTATATTTATAAGTTTTTGTTTCTTTCCCTTTTTCCTCAATCACTTCTTCATTTTCTTGGACAGAATCTGCAATTTTTACAAATTTTTCCAAATCCTCCCTTGATACTTTACCCTGAAGTTCTGTCTCAAGGTAATTTATTAAACTCTCCTGACACATATAATGGACAATCTCTCTCGGTGTGTAATAAACTCCATATTCTTTATTAAACTTGGTCTCTTCTCCTTTTTTACCAGATTTTAAAACTTCCACATACTCGTCAAAATTGTCAGGTCTTATGGCATTAAGTTTTTCATAAATTTTTCCTAGAAGTTCTGGGTCAAGAGCAACTTCCTTATCAAGAGGTTCTTCTTCATTTACAGTGAAATTGTATCTATCAAAAATATCAAGTATTCCGTCACCTTTATCTCCTTCTTTGGTTCTATTTTCATTTGAAAAAAGTTCATCTGGAATTAAAAGGTCAACATTCACCCAATCAAAATTATTAATAGGGTCAAAAAGTCCACCATTCAAAAATGGGATTTTACAATTGAATCTGCTATAGTAATGGTCAACTGCACTTCTATCTGTTCGGAGTGCCTCATAAAATAGTGGTTCAAGAATATCGTTATAAAAGTTTTGATAGGTTCCAAACTCTTTATTAAACAATCTTCTCATAAAATCTTTTGGACCACTTCCCCAGGGCTTTCCTTTTTCAACTCCAAACCAACCTTTCTTTTGCAGGAAATAAAGAAAGACTATCTGACCAAGGAGTTTTTTGGTAAAATCAACAGTATTGATATTTTTGTTTTCAAATTCCTGTTTTACTTTTTTGTCTTTTTTAACAATTTTATCAAGTTCTATTTTTGTTTTTATAAAGAGGTCTCTATATTTTTCGAAAAACTCTTTTGTTACAACCTCTACATCAAACGCTTTTTCTAAATCTTCAAGGGTTGGTTTCCAATTATCATTTTCAAGGATTGGCAAAAATCTTGATTGTGCGGTATGACTTTTCTCATTTTTACCTACGAGAAATGACCACCTTTTTGCAGGCGTGAATTCCTCTTTAACTTTAATTTTACCAGTGAGTGTCTCTTCAAAGCGATAATCCATTTTAACAAGGGAAAATCTCCAATCTTCTGAATCAGGAGATACAAAGGCAACAAGTGCAGCATCTTTTAATTTTCCACCCCTTGAGCCCTTTAAATACCAGGCAATAAAGTTCCTCTGCATTGTCCTTGCTCGCTCAAGCGAAGTTTCTCTTTTTAACTGAACAATCAATAAATCAATCTCTTTATCATCGTAGGTGTATTTACCGATCCTTTCTAAAGAACCTATATATTTTTCAAATGCATCAGGAATATAATTGCCCTGATAGGAGAAGGTCTTTTCTTCATAAGATTTGAGAAGATTTTTAAGGAACCTAATGAATCGACTTATATCAAAGGACTTTTCAAAGGTATCAATAATTAATTTTTTTGCTTGTTCTCTATTCATTTTTATTTAACCTCCTTTTAAAATTTCTTCAATTAAAGGTTTTATTTTTGAAATGTCTCTTTTAACTGTTTCCCACACTCTCTCATAAGTTATACCGAAGTATTCATGAATTAATATATCTCTCATTACAGCCATTTTACTCCAAGGAATTTGAGGATGTTTTAGTTTTTTCTTTATTCATTTTTTCCTCCTATTTTCTTAATCCTTTCTACAAACTCTTTAATCTTTTCAAGCAAATCAACCATTTCCAAAAGCTCACTTTCTGATATTCTATAATATTCATGGGATATAAGATTGCGAAAATATAATAGTCTTTTAGCAGATTCAAATTCTTCTTCTGTTAAAATCTCTTCCTTAAAAAGGAGTTCAAAAATTTCTCTGTATGTTGATGGAAAGCCGATTTTATTTTTAGTCACAATAATCTCACCCATCTCTATCAAAGCATTAACAGCCTGAAAACAATCCATAGCAAGTGTGTTGTAAATAAAATAATCGGTAATGTCTTTATCTTTCAATTGAACTGCTTTGCTGTAGTGTCTTTCAAACCTAAGTATGTTTTCTACAAGTTTCATTTAAGAACCTCTGATTTTATCCTTTCATAAAGCCATCTTGTTTCAAGATATTCCTTCAAAACTTTAAGTTTGAGCTCAAAAAGATACTCCTCATCTTTTACAAATATTTCTTTGCCAAATTTTAAGACTTCAAATTTTATATGAAGCGGTAATTTGTGGAAAAGCACAAGATCTATTTTTTCAGAATATATACTCCCGATGTCTGCCTCTTTTTTGGGGTCAGGATCTTTGAGAATAACTGCTATATCTATGTCAGAAAGTGGTGTGGTAGTATTTTTTACGTAAGAACCAAAAAGATAAACTCCAACTACTTCCGGATATCTTTTTAATTCCTCAATCAGATTTACTAAAACCTTCTTTGTGAGATTTTTCATTTTTAACTCTCCAGTTGTTTCAAAATTTTTTTAAACATTATGTCGCCCCTTTATGCTTTGATAGAATCTTCTCATACCCAGCAACGTTTTCATCCTTCCTCACCTATATACTTTTCAATCCCCTTTTCTTCCACCAAATCAACTTTTACACCTATTTTTTTAATCAAATACTCCTTAATTTCTATAAAGTCAAAAAGGCTAATTTCAGCATTTTCTTCAAACTCAACAAGAATATCAAGGTTGCTGTTTCTCTTTTGCTCACCCTTTACCCAGGAACCAAATATACCTATTTCTTTGATTTTGTATTTCCTTGCAAGTTCAGGTTGTAGGTCCTTTAAAAGGTTTTTTATATCTTCCAAGTTGTTGATTTTTCTTTTCATTTTATTGCCTCATAAGTCTTTCAATTTCTTTTTTTATCTCATCTATCACTTCAGGATTATAAATTATCTTTTTACCTTCCTTTTTTACGGAAAAAATAATAAAAACTTTGCCTCCTTTTTCCCTTTCAAATTTATTATGTGTTTTAGTAAGCCATTCCTTCCATTTATGAACCTCCGGGGTTTGTTCATAAGTTATCGGTTTTATTTGCAACCCTATAAATTTCTTATTTACTTCTATATAAAAATCTACATTATAAAGTCTATCCCATTCATCAGGAGCAGGTTTTATAGTTATGTTTAAAATTTTCTGCAATTGCCCATAAATTGTGTTAATTTCAGTTATATAACCATCATAAGTTCTATTTATCAGTAGGTTTTTGATATATTCAATACATTCTTCTTCTGTAATATCTTCTATTTCAGCTCTTAATACTTCTGTTATTTTTGTATATAATTTTTGACCTAAGTCTTTAAGATAATCCTGTGGATTTAAAGGTATCCCCTTTTCTTTAAGAAATTCAGAAAGTTTTTTAAAGTAAAAAGATTGCCAATCAATTATTGTTTTAGGAGAGCATTCACGAATCCATTGTGCCACAGGACCAACCTTATCTTTCTTATTCAGTCCCCATCTATTTGTAGCAATATTTAATATCCATTCCTTACTCATTCATTAACTCCTTCCAGAGCTTGAGAAACTTTTCTTTGTATCTATGATTTACCGATAAGTCAGGTCTACCTAGCGCAGATTTTATAAGATAAGCATTTACAAAGATTTTATTTTTTAAATAAACATAAGCCTTTATAGTATTCTTATCTACAAATTTATCATTCTCAAATTTTAAAAAAACATATTTTCCTAACAAATAATTTTGAAAATAGTGAAGAGCTGATTTTTTATCTTCTATACTTACTCCAAGAAATTTAACCTTTAATCCTGTATCTAATTGGATAGTTTCCTCATCAGGGATTTTTATAACTTTATATAATCTTTCTCCTTGGAATTTTAACTTTTTAGGATCTATTAGGGAGTTTGCATCTTTAATTCTTGGAGTGTAATTTATGGGTGGTAAGTTCAATGTATTATTCTTTCTTTCTATTATCTGAATGTTAGGATTTCTGAATTTAAATAGAGAGTTTTCTATTTCCAGTTTTTCTTTTATTATTTTAAGAAAATCCTTATTTATTTCATAACCAATAGCATTTCTTTTAAGCTCAAGAGCAACTTTTACAGTAGTTCCACTTCCAAGAAACGGGTCTAAAACAGTATCTCCTACGAAGGAGTACATTTTGATAAGCCTTCTTGGTAGTTCATCTGGAAACATTGCTTCATGACCAATCTGTTTTGCCCCACCAAAATGCCAATGGCCGGAAAAATACTCTTTCCATTCTTCCTTACTGAGTTTGGATGCTTCTTTAATTTCTTTTGAAACCTTTTTATTCTTGCCAGGTTTTTTGAAGATATGAATGAATTCATAATCAATTTCTACAATACCATTAGGCGGATAAGGAAAAGACCCCATAACATTTGCTCCACCTGTGGTGTTCATGGTGGTTTTCTTTTGCCATATTATTGAGCCCATATAATCAAACCCAATTTCTTCACATTGAGCGATAACTTCAGCATGAATGGGTATAACTTTATATCTTCCATATACAATTGATCTTGCAAACTGGTCGCCAATATTTAA